>JBEKJW010000088.1:0-16190 GCA_050011035.1 Candidatus Acidiferrales bacterium | reverse complement strand
GGAATGTCGATCGGATTCTGCGTCACGAAATAAACGCCGACGCCTTTCGAGCGGATCAGCCGGACGATCTGCGTCACTTTGTCTTCGATGATCTTCGGGAGGTCGGCGAACAGCAGGTGCGCTTCGTCGAAAAAGAAGACCAGCTTGGGCTTTTCCGGATCGCCCACTTCGGGCAGGCGCTCGAACAGTTCCGTGAGCATCCACAAGAGAAACGTCGCGTACACGCGCGGCGCGCGGATCAGCTTGTCCGCGGCCAGAATGTTCACCAAGCCGTGGCCGTTCGAATCGGTCTGCATCAAATCGTCTAAGTTCAGCGCCGGCTCGCCGAAAAACTTCTCGCCACCTTGCTGCTGGATTTCCACCAAGCCGCGCTGAATTGCGCCGATGCTCGCCGCGGAGATGTTGCCGTACTGCGTCTGAAACTCGCGAGCGTTATCGCCGACGTACTGTAGCATCGCAGTCAAGTCTTTGAAATCGAGCAGCAGCAGGCCATTGTCGTCCGCGATTTTGAAGACCAGCGTCAGCACGCCGGCCTGCGTGTCGTTCAAATTCAGCAAGCGGCTGAAGAGCAGCGGGCCCATCTCTGAAACCGTCGCGCGGACGGGATGGCCTTCGTCGCCGAACACGTCCCACAAAGTAGCGGGGCAGGCAGCGTAGGAAAAATCGGTGAGCTTCAGCTGCTTCACGCGGGCGTCGATCTTCGGATTCTCAGTGCCGGCCTGGCTGATGCCGGAAAGGTCGCCCTTCACGTCTGCCGCGAACACTGGCACGCCGATCCGGCTGAAGGCCTCGGCCATCACCTGCAGGGTGACGGTTTTGCCGGTGCCGGTCGCGCCCGCCACCAGGCCGTGCCGGTTGGCCATCGCCGGCAGCAGATAGAGGGGCGTGTTTCCGTCCTGCGCGATCAGTAGGGGTTCCACCATGGCGAGAGGGCTCCGTTGCTACGCGAATGAATGCGAGCAAATTTTAACCCGTCTTGCTTGCGGACGCGATGATTCCTACGCCCGAACTCTAAAACCCCTATGGCGTGGCATTGGTCTGCCGCAGGCTCTTGGCTGTACGGGCGGGTTGAGCCAGCTACAAAAGGCCCACAGTCAATTGTCGATGCCACACAACGCGCCGCTATTGTGTCGGTCGAAGCGTCGGCAATCGAGCTGGATTGTTTGACCTGCGCGAAAACAGCGGGTCATGGTCGACCGTCCGCGTTACATTTGGGAGCGTGCCCGCATCCTAGAACTATCCCCACTCAACCCAAGCCAGTGGGATAATGGAACTGGAGCGCCTCGAAATCCGAATGATCACCGTAGGGCAGCTGTGAACTGCGCACTCTCATCGAGCGTTGTCGCCACGCGCCCCAGCGCGTTCACGCGCGGACTCGTGTCTGCATCCCTGTTTGCTGCGTTCTCGCTCTTCGCCGCCCCGCAACGCGCGGCTGCGCAAGCCGCTCCCGGACCGATGCACCCCGCCCCGCAGTCCAGCTCCAACGATCCCACCGGCTACGGCGACGTTACCGTCAGCCATCGCCCACCGCCGCGTCCGGCCTATAAGACCGACCTCGCGGGCGTCTGGAAATTCGATCAGGACGACAGCGACGACATTCTCGAAAAGCTGAAAGAAGCTCGCGAAGGCAGCGGCGGCCGCGATGACGGCAGCAACGGCAACGGCCAAAATTCACCGCGCTCGAATAACGGCGGCATTCACATGGGTGGCATGGGCTCGCCTTATCCCGGCGGGACCGGCAGCGGCGGCGGGAACAACGGAGCAGGGAATCCGCGGAGCCGCGGAGCCAACGGCAGCCCGAGCAGCGAACTCTCCGTGAACAATCCGGAGATCGAGGAATACACCACGCCGGCCGGCCAGCTTACGTTTTTGATGAAGGACAACGAAATCGATCTGACTGATGATTCTTCTCGGCAGCGGACGTATTTCACGGACGATCGCCGCGTCGCGAAGGCTGAAAATCAGAAGCCCAGCGATCCGAAACAGTTCGATGCGTATTGGGAAGACGTGAAGCTCGTATCGAAGGATGAACTGCCGCACAGCGTTCGCGTCACGCGCGAATTTACGCCGCAGCCCGGCGGCAGGCAGCTCATCGAGCACGTCACTATTGAAACGAATCACTCGAACGGCTACGTCGAGCTGAATCTCGCGTACGACCGCGTGGGCCAGGTGCCTGCACCACCGCCGCCCACACCGAAAACGCAGACGGCGAGCGCTCCGGCGAACGATGGCGCGCCACATGCGATCACGAGCGTGTCCACCCCGAACGGGACAGGTGCGAATAGTGGCAGCTCCGATCCCAACGCACCGCCGGCGACCGTGCCAAACGCCACGCAATCCGGCACATCTGACGCACCGACGCTTAAGCGCCCCACCTCTCCTCAGTAATCTCCGAAGCACTCGCCCGCCCACGTATGCGTTTCACAAAACAAAAGCTCTTTCGTTTCGGGCGCACATGTTTTAGAACAGTAGCCGCTAATCCCTCATCGATCAGGAGAGCGAGGATGAACGGCATGCGCAGCGGCAAAACCAAGAAAACGTTTACTGGGGCGGCTGTGGGCGCCGTGGCACTCGCGACGTTCGCGCTTGTCGCTGCGGCTACGTTGCGCGCGCAGCAGACCGACTCGCGACCAACGCCGCCGCTCGGCACCACGCTCACCATCCACGCTGACCGCTCCGTCGCGAAGGTTAGCCCGACGTTTTATGGGCTGATGACGGAAGAAATCAATCACGCGTTTGACGGTGGGCTGTACGCGGAGATGGTGCGGAATCGGACGATGCGGCCGAACTGGGACGGCGTGAACTACTGGACAGCCGTGATGGAGGGCAACTCGGTCGCGTCAATCGCGGGGGACAAATCGACCGGGCCGAGCACCGCGCTGCCGTTCAGCTTGAAGGTCAGCGTCACGAAAGCCGATGCGAGAGATTTCGCCGGCGTGCGCAACGACGGCTACTGGGGCATGGCGGTGAAATCGGGCGACACTTACCACGGCTCGTTCTACGCGAAGGCCGACGACGCTGCGATCGGCGCCGTCACCGCGAGTCTTGTGGACAATACGTCCGGTAAAGTGGTCGCGTCCGCTACTGTCGTGACGCCTACGAGTGAATGGAAGCAGTACACCTTCACGCTGAAGCCTGCCGCTTCCGCACCCGGTGCGTACCACCTCACGCTCAGCGTCGCGCATCCCGGCACGCTGTGGCTCCAGCTCGTCTCGCTCTTCCCGCCGACGTATCACGATCGCGCGAACGGCAATCGCATCGACCTGATGGATCGTCTTGCTGCGATGCAGCCAAAATTCTTGCGCTTGCCAGGCGGCAACTATCTCGAAGGCGATCACATCAACGAGCGCTTCAACTGGAAGGAAACGATCGGCCCTCTCGTTGATCGCCCCACGCACCGTTCGCCGTGGGATTACCAATCGACTGACGGTATGGGCTTGCTCGAATTTCTCGAGTGGTGCGAAGACTTGCGCATGGACCCCGTGCTCGCCGTCTTCGCGGGCTACGCACTGCACCAGGAAACCACCGCGCCCGGCCCGGCGCTCGAGCCTTACGTGCAGGATGCGCTGGATGAAATCGAGTACGTCACCGGCGACGCATCGACGAAGTGGGGCGCCGAGCGTGTGAAGGACGGGCATCCCGCGCCGTTCAAACTCACCTACGTGGAAATCGGGAACGAAGACGAGTTCGACAAGAGCGGCAACTACGAAGGGCGCTACGAGCAGTTCTACAAAGCGATCAAGGCGAAATATCCGAACCTGCAGCTCATCTCGACCGTGCGGCTGAAGACTTTCAAGCCGGACGTACAGGACGATCACTACTACCGCAGCGCCGTTGACATGATGGCGGACGCGGCGCACTACGACAAAACCGACCGCAACGGCCCGAAGATTTTCGTCGGCGAATGGGCGACGATTGAAGGCGTGCCCACTCCCACGATGAATGCCGCGCTTGCCGACGCTGCGTGGCTGACCGGACTTGAACGCAACAGCGACATCGTGGTGATGGCTTCGTACGCGCCGCTTTTTGTGAACGTGAATCCGCTTGCGGCGCAGTGGGGAACGAATCTGATCGGTTACAACTCGTTCAGCACGTACGGCTCGCCGTCGTATTGGATGCAGGTGATGTTCGCGAGCGCGCTTGGCACGGATGTAGTGGCGTCCGAACTGAGCGGCGATACGAGTAATCGGAAATTGTTTTATTCGGTGACGAGCGATCCGGCTCGGCATGAACTGTATTTGAAGCTCGTGAATGTTTCCTCAACGGAGCAGATTCTCGACGTTCATTTTGAGGGTGGTGGAATCGTGGGGAATCCGAAGGTTACGCGGCTCGCGGCCGAGGCGCCGACGGCTACAAATTCGATCGACGCGCCGGAGCGCATCATTCCGAAGCCGGCCGACGCGGAGTCGCACGCGCTTCCGCCGTACTCGATCAGTGTCTACACGTATAAATTGAAATAGCGGATTAGTTTACGACGACGAGGCGGTCGGCGACGACCGGGCCGCCGAGAGGATCACCTTCTTCCGAAGACCCGTCTGCACCCGACGAATCCGCGACGACGTTCGGAGGCGCCGGCTTGACTGTGATGCCGCTCAGACTGGCGGTAGAAGCAACGTCGTTAAACGTCGACGGGCCTCCATTCTGATCATCGCACCTCGAATTATTCCAGTAGAAGGTCGTCCCGCCAGGGAATTGCGCGAGCTTTTCTTTCAGTTCGTTCGCATCGGCGGTGTTGTACTGCGCCACCGAAAAGCCATGCTGCGGACCGAAGTTCGTGCAACTGATGACGAGCGGCGACTCCGAAGCGCGTTCGAGATCGTAGGCCGGAATAATTATCTCCGCGAACTGAGGATCGACCATGCCACGGATGCGTTCCATCATTTGCGTATTGGCGAGCCATGCGCGGCCGTGCGTTAGCGCGCGTGCCAGCTCTTGGCCTACCAACAAGTACGCGTCCGCCCCAATATCTTCGGAGCTGGCGCCAGCATTTCTAACCTGAACGGCCCAATCGGCGGCCCAGGTCTGGTAGCGCTGCAAAAGCGCATCTTCGGTTTCGGGCGAGCCGTGCCAGCTCAGATAGTCTGCCGCGCCGGTGACGACGCCTCGATCAGGGTCGTCGAGCTCGCGGAGCGCAATTTTCTCGAGCAGCGCCGCATGTTTTTTCGTGTCGGGACTGATCTCACTCATGACGCGGCTGCGGCAGTCTACTGCCGCGTCCTGAGGTGGAGCGCTTTCGGCGTTGAGAAGAGATTCCGAATCGTCCGGCGCGACGCTCATGGCGAAATCGAGCAGGGCGATCTGCGTTTCGCACGTGAAGCCGCCGATGGACTGCGCGATCCGGCCGGAGACTGCCGGCCAGACGGATTTGTCGCCATAGCGCGCGATCAGGGCGGCAAAATGCTCGGCGGTCGCGAGGTCGGCTGCGGCGAGAAAGCGCTCTCCGATTTGGCGCTGCGCTTCGGCAGGCAGCGTGTCGTCGGGCAGCATGGCGAGCGTACCGGCGTCGAAATGAGGATTGGCGCTGGTGATTTCAGTCAACATCGTGTGGCGCGCGCCGGCCGGATCGAGTTCCACCCAGTCGCTGAGGGCTATGCCAGCAGTCTGTGACTTGTCGGTGTCGACGGCGACGCCGGCATCGACCGAGGCGACCTGCGCAAGCGCGAGGGAGCGGACGACCGGAATCCACGACGGGTCTTTCACGTCGCTCCAATTCTGCGAGAGCCAAGTCTGCTGTTCAGCGGGCGAGAGCTGGCCGAACTGACGAATCAGCTGCGGTACGGCGCGAGCTACGGCTTCGTTCGGCGCGTTCGGTTTGCTGCCGTCGTCTTCGGCGACCGTGAGGCGCTCCATCGTAGCGAGAGTCATCGCGAAGGCTTTGCCACGCTTGCTGGGAAGAGCGTCAGCGAGCTTGTCGCTCAATTCTTTTTCGTTTTCCACGATTGACTGAACGTTTTCGCCGGCGTCGCCGTTCATGGCCGCGGGCAAGGTTTCCACGAGGTCCGCGAAGGCAGAGCTGACGCCGAAGTCGGGGTCTTCGAGCAGGCGGTTGGCCTCATCGAGCGCGGCGCCGCGGCGCGTGGAGCGAACCAGGCCCTCGGAGAACAGTGCAAGCTCGTAGTCGTTGGCGTTCGCGTAGAGGCGAGTCAGCTCGCGCGCCGACGCGTCGGTATCCAGAAAAGAAAGCCGTTGAATCGCTTGCGCGCGCGGAGAAGTGTCGTTCGGTGATTCGCGCGGCGCGGTTTTATCGAGGATGGAGCGAATATCGGCGAGCTCGGCGGCTTGCCACTCGGGTGTTGCGGGCACGATTTCAATTGTGAGCGTGTTGGAAGTGAGCGGGAAGGCGGGCGGCTGATCGTCGCCTTCGAGGTCAGCGACAACACGCTTGCTGTCGAAGCGGAGTTTGACCGTGCCGGGCTGTTTTATCGTGATTCGCGGATTCAAGATCAACGAGAAGTGTTTAGGAGTAGGTGTGAGTGGCTCGGGCTTGGGAGGCGCGGCCCTGCGTCCGAAAAATACGCCCGCGATGGCGTTATTCGCCGATGCAACCTCAGCTGGTTCGAGGATTACGTCATCCAGGAACGGAGCGGTTTGCGAAGCTGGCGCAGGCTGGATGCGGAATGCTCCGGGAACGTCGGCAGAGAATGTTAGCTCGATGGGGATCACTTCGCCGACGTGGTAGGTCGTTTTTGGCGTGGAGATTTGGAAGTGGAGTGGGGAAGGAGCGGGCGCCGCAGGAGCGGATTGCGCGAGTGCTGCGTGCGAAGTGCAGATCACAAGCACGGCGAGTGCGACCACACATCGCGTGGCTTTCGAGAATGGAAAACGCCACGCGCCGGACTGGCGACCCCACGCGTTCATGCACTCTCCCCGATGACTTGGACACCGCAGCGACGAAGAAGTTGCGCGCTCGCGTCACCACCGACGCGACGCGCTGTCACGTACTCAGATTTGTTCCCGCGCCCCAAAGTTGCCCACGCCCCCACGCAATTTCAAACTTGCAGGGACGGGAGCATACCTCACCAACAAGCGAAAGCGCAGGTCCAGAACCCTGCTTCTGGGAATACTAGGACCGCTTCACGCGCGACACCGAGAAAGCGGCTCGGATCAGTACTGGCCGTATCGGCCGCGCGCGGCCGCCAGCAATTTCGCGGGATCGAACGCGATGCCATCCTTGAAAACTATGCGCACGTTCTCGATGTCGGAGATTTTGGCGGAGGGGTCGCCATCGACCACGAGCAAATCCGCGTTCTTGCCGGCGGCGATCGACCCGATCGACGATTGTTTGCCCATGTAGGTCGCGCCGTTGAGCGTCGCGATGCGAATGGCTTCCACTGGCGTGAAGCCGGCATCGACCAGCAACTCAATTTCGCGCTGGTCGCCGAAGCCGGGAAGCACGCCGCCGTCGCCTGTGGGATCGCAGCCCGCCATTAAAAATCCGCCGGCTTTCACGAAATTCCGCTCCATCGCGAGCTCGTGACGAAACGCGAGCGCGAAATCCACCTTCGGATGCGCTGACAGCTCACGCAAGCGCGAATACAGGTAGGCCTCACGCGCCGGCGGCGACATCGCATCGAGCACGTCTTGCCGGAGCGGCGGCCTGCCCGGCACGTCCGACTCAAAAACGGCCAGCGTCGACGTAAGCGCGACGTGATGCGCGATCAGGAATTCGAAGAGCGACTTCGCCTCGGCGCCATCGGGATCCATCTGCGCAAGCGTCTCGGCACCGTCGTAAGTCGGGCAGACGTCGGGAGCCTTGCCCGTATCGTGTTCGGTATTGGGTTCGAAGCCGTGCTCGAGATTATCGATTCCCATCTCCGCGGCTTCGCGGTAGGTCACCGAGCACAGGTGTCCCGTGATCTTGATGCCGCGTTTGTGCGATTCGTCGATGGCGGCTTTCAGCTCGGCGCGCGTGATGAACATGTAGGCCTTGAAGGAGGTGACGCCGCGGTCGGCCCAATAATCGACGAAGGTGCGCGCCTCACCGGCGTCAGCCAGCTGGTGCATCTGGATAAACGGCGAACCTTTGCCTTCGAGATACGGTCCGGTGACGTCGATGTGCGGGCCGGGGAGTTTGCCTGCGTTGATTTGGTCGCGCAAATTCAAGTCGGCGTAGGGCTCAACGCTGCCGCCGGTGCGCATCGTGGTCACGCCCGCGGCCAGGTATAGAAGCGGCGACGAGAACGTCATTTGGGGCAGGAGCAGAGGCGGCTGGCCACCGCCATTCACGTCGGTGTCTGGAAGCGCGATGTTGTAGAGGTGCTCGTGCATCCCAACGATACCGGGTAACACTGTGGCGCCACGGAGATCGACTACCGTTACGCCCTGAGCTGCAGGGACATCGGCACCCGGCGTAATCGCGGTGATCTTGCCGTTCTCGATGGTCACGTTTTGATCGGCGACGGCGGGCGCGCCGGTGCCATCGATCACGCGTACGTGGGTGAGGACGATCTTTGGCGAATCATAGAGCTCGTATTGCTTTACGGCGCTCGAAAATGTGGGCCATTGAGCGAGGGCCGGCGAGCTGGCGATGGAGAAAAAAACGGCAAGGAGGAACAGACGTGCGCGCATAGTGCGCGCGAGTGTACCTGCTACTGCGGCGGTTTGCTACGTGCGAGGCGTCGACGTCACGCTGGGCTGTGGGTCGGTTGCGTTTGCGCCGACGTCCGCTACTGCGCGTGCTTCGGCTTTTCGCCGGACCACGTCAACTCAGCGTCGCGGGCGGCTATGTAGATGAAGGCGTTCCAATCGTGCATGAAGAATCGGTAGGCCCAAGCGCCTGCGGGAACTTTTTGCATCAACTCGGGCAGGGAAGGCAAATGGTCCGGCTTTGCAGGATCGCCTGAAAACCAGGTTGGTTCGCCGTCCGGAAGAAACGGACAATCCGCTTGCGGAGCTTCAATGGAACAAAAACATAGCCCGGTTATCGTGAGTGTTGCCTCTTGGTACGCGTCACACTCTGGGCGGGGATCTTCGGGCCAACCGACGAGAAGATTCAGATGCAGCTTCGCGCGACCTTTCGCATAGTCCAACTCGATCGAAAAGAGCTGGGCGTCGTGAAAGCCATTCGGTGGCAGGTTATCGATTTCGTCTAACGTCATCGAATATCTCCTGAGAACGCGTAGAGGACAGCCTGGGAGGCTGTCCGACCATAGACTGAGAGTCTATGTTACGGCGCGCTGCGCGCGCCAAAGACGAACCGGCAGTAGTGCCGGTCGGAAGTAGCGTGGACGAATTTGCCGGCGGGTGGTGGAGCCTAGAGCGGTCGCGACTACTTGCGTGGTTTGGATTTTGATTTTGTGGCGGGTTTTGCGGGCTTGCTCTTCGTGGCGCTCTTGGCGGCTTTTTTGGGGGGCGCGGACTTCGCCGTCGACTTGATGGGCGCGACTTTGGCTGCGCCTGTGGGGGCGCCGGATGAGCCGCTCGCGCCGCTCCTGTACTTCATCGTCGGATTGAAGGCGGCGGGCGCGACGGAGTGGGCATCGTTGTCCGGATGTGTGGCCGACAGCCCAAACGGCAGAGTTCCCGACTGCGGCACCGAGCCGGCCACGGCCGATTTTTGCGCCGCGGTTTGCGACCATTGCCAGGCCTGCGCGGCGTGCTCGTGCGCCTGGCGCGAAAGCTCGTGGCCACTCAAGTGGTCACCCTTCTCGTGGTGTGTCGCGGCGGATTGATGCGCGTGCGCGGCGAGCAAATGAAATTCAGCGGCGCGGGCGTGCGCGGATTGCGGCATGGCACTCCTCCTCGAACTCTCGTTTTTAGCAAGTCAAAACTAGCTTCAACGCTAATCCTCGCTCGCTGCGAAGTCCATAGGTGAATCGCCCGAGCCTGAGTCCCGACCTCCGGTTTCACAATTCGTTCACTTGCGCCGGCCACGCCACGGGAGTAGCCTCGTTGCGACTGGCGTTGTCCCTGCCTCGCCAGCATCACACTTAACCGCGCCGCTCAGCGCGCGGCACAACGCAACACCGCAACGGAACTTACCGGCCCGCGCAGCACACTTTCATACCGGAGGAACGTCAATGTCCGACGCAAAATTCGATCAGCTGAAGGCCAAATATCAGTCCGTGATGAACCTCATGCAGCAGCAAGGCGTTCGCCTCGACAACGTCAACATGGCGGGCGATAAACTCTACGTGAAAGGCGAAGCTCCGTCCGATGCCATCAAGAACGAAGTCTGGAACCAGGTGAAGCTCGTCGATCCAAATTTCTCGGACCTGACGCTCGACCTCAGCGCTCCTCCGCCAGTGCAAGCTACGGCAGTGGCAGCTGCGGCAGGTGGCGGCACCGCGGGCGGCAAGAGCTACACGGTGCAGGCCGGCGACAGCCTCAGCAAAATCAGCCAGCATTTCTACGGCAGCGCCAGCCAGTACATGAAGATTTTCAACGCCAACAAGAACGTCCTGAGCGATCCGGACAAGATCAAGCCGGGTATGAACCTCGTCATCCCTGACTAACGCTTGCACTAGAAATCGGATTAAAAATTGACAATTGCTAACCCCGCGTCGGCCATACAATGTGGCCCCGCGGGGTTTTTCTTTGCGGGCTTGTAACCGCGCGGCTGTCCCGCACGTCTGACGCTGCAAGTGGGTGTGCGCAGCCAAGACATTCCGAATTGCGTCGTTGCGATTGTGAGTTCGCGCACGTGGGTGGCACATCCATTCGTGTCTGGGGGGCCCGCCATGTTCCGCGGCGGGCCGGTCTGGCGATGCTGCGTTACGCCGAGACGCTTGCCTAAATGGTTCAACCCGCACGTCGCCGAAGTCGGCGTACGCACAGGCACGAAAGCGTGTGCCACGAGCGATCATTTCGTGATCTACAGAAAAGTTTGACTCACCTGAGGAGGAGCGTGTGAGAGAGCACAGGTTCGGGACGATTGCACTGGTGGCGATGGTGGCGCTCGCGAGCGGAATTTTCACCGTGAAGGCGCGCGCGCAGCAGGGAACTGCGGCGAGTACCGCGCCGTCCGACGCATCGACGTCCACGGCCAAGCCGCAAGCTTCCAAGAAGTCTACAAAGCCCACCGCCAGCGTCATCGCAGACGATCCCGCGCCAAACCGGGAGGGCGACAAGCCCGACCTCGACGCGATCTACAAAATTAAAGAGGAAGGCATCAACCACTCGCACGTGATGGAAATCGAGTCGTACCTCACCGACGTGCACGGCCCGCGCCTCACCGGTTCGCCCGGCGCGCGCGAAGCTGCCGACTGGGCCACCAAGACCATGAACGACTGGGGACTCGCCAACGTTCACCTCGAAGAGTGGGGACCGTTCGGCCGCGGCTGGTCAAACGAACGCTTTTCGGCGCAAATGATCACCCCGCGCCCGTACATTCTTATCGCGTATCCCGAAGCGTGGACGCCGGGGACGAACGAAGTCGGCTCGCCTGCCGTCACGGCCGACGCGTTCCTCGCGCTGATTAACAAGCCGGAAGATCTCGATCAGTACAAGGGACAGCTGAAAGGGAAGTTCGTCCTCACCGCGCCGCTACCCGACGTGAAAGCCAACTTTGACAAGCCCGACGCGCACCGCTACACCGACGCTGAACTTGTAGATGAGGCAACGCAGGACATCAGCGCCGGTCCCGATCCCGCGCGCGCTGCGTTGATGGCGCAGTTCCGCGCGCGCCGCGAGCTGAATCAGAAAATCCAGAAGTTTCTCATCGACGAAGGCGCCGCCGCATGGATCGAGCCTTCGCGCGGTGGGGACGACGGCACAGTGTTCGTCCAGCAGGGCGGGTCGCAGGACCCGAAAGCGCCGCCGGCTCCGGCGCGTATCACGCTCGCCGTCGAAAGCTACGGCCGCATATACCGGCTGCTCGACAAGAAAATTCCCGTCACGCTGCAGATCGACGACCAGAACAAGTTCTACGACGACAATCCAAACTCGTTCGACATCCTCGCCGAAATTCCCGGCACCGATAAAGCCGACGAAGTCGTGATGCTCGGCGGGCACTTCGATTCCTGGCAGGCGGGCACGGGCGCTACCGACAACGGAGCAGGTTCAGCCGTGATGATGGAAGCGATGCGCATCCTGAAGACGAGTGGCTTGAAAATGCGCCGCACTGTTCGCGTCGGATTGTGGACGGGAGAAGAGGAGGGCCTGCTCGGTTCGCGCGCTTACGTGAAGTCGCACTTCGCCGATCCTTCGACGATGCAAGTGACGCCCGAACACGCGAAACTCGACGCGTACTACAACATCGACAATGGCACGGGGAAAATTCGCGGCGTCTACCTGCAGGGCAACGAAGCCGTTGCGCCGATTTTTGAGGAGTGGATGAAGCCGTTCCACAATCTCGGCATGACCACGCTCACGATTCGCAATACCGGCGGCACCGATCACCTTTCGTTTAACGCGGTGGGGCTGCCGGGCTTCCAGTTCATTCAGGATCCGATCGACTACGAGACGCGGACGCACCACTCGAACATGGACGTCTACGAGCGCATTCAGGAACCGGATATGAAGCAGATCGCGACGATCGTGGCAGCTTTCGTCTACATGACGGCGAATCGGCCGGACATGATTCCGCGTAAACCCTTGCCGCAGCCGGTAGCGGGGAATGGGATGCAGTTCGGGACGGCAACGCCGAGCATTGTGAGCGGGATGCCTGCGCCACCGGTTGCTCCGGCGGCCGCGCCTGCGTCGACGCCAAAGAAAACTAAGATCGCGAAGCAGTAGCCTCGCGACGGAACTACAACACGGGCAGGATTCTCCGCGAACAACGCGGAGGAGGGAGCCAGTCTATGCTACTACCGGATGCTTGAGCTGGGAGTGGTACTGGCAATCTTGCCGGTTCGCTGAGGAGCGCACAGCGTGCTGTAACGCAGACTTTCTGTCTGTGAATCGCTAAGAATGTCCGACCTTGCCCGCAAGCCGCCAAAGCAGTAACCCCAGCCCGACAAGCAGCGCGATCCAAAAACCAATGTCGTTACTGCTCCACTCAGACACTTCGTCGCCAAACTTTAAGCGCAGGCCGCCTGGCATCGGATGGAGAAAGCGAAGTCCCAGCGCAGCGATAATCAGCGCAATACCGATGGCGACCTGAAATTCCACCCGGCCTTCTCCCGGGCGGAGCCTACCACCGCAGTGCCCGTGTCGTCTGTACGCCCACGTACACTCAGGTTTTAGGCGCGCGGCGGAACGAGGGACGCAGTTTGTGAAGATGAGGGCGTCGACTCGTAGAGGACCGAGCCCCCGACACAACTACAAACTTCAACAGCTGTGGCCGCTCGTGCGGCCACACAGGCACGGTTGCCTGTGCTACTTGAGGAGTGTCCGACCTACGCAACTCGTCACCAAACCCTGTCACAAAACGACGGTTTTCACTTGACAGCGCAAAGTGGCCCTCATACGATGGCCTTCAAAGCCTGTCGCAACGTGACGGTTTTGGCGTGGCTGCAAGGCACGCAAGGAGTTAGCAATGACGGAAACACACGGAACCGCTGCTGAAATGAAGCGCGAAGACCGATCCGAAGCGGGAATCGAGACCTCGACGAGCACCACATCTCTGACGACCAAGCTCGTCGATTCCTCCGAACTTGCCGGCGCGGGGTTCGCCATGGCCACCCGCGAAGGGCTCGCCGCAGCCGCTCGTCTAGCTTCTGCGCGCAGCGCTGAGGCTCTCCGCAAAATGCAATACGCCGAAGGGTACTGGGTTGGCGATCTCACCGCGGACTCGACGCTGCAGTCCGACTACATCCTCCTGCAGATGTGGCTGTATCCGCCTGCGGCCGACGGCTCGTGGAACCCGCCGACGATGCCGAAGATCAAGAAGGCTGTGCGTGCGATTCTCGACTCGCAGCGCGAGGATGGCGGCTGGAATATCTACGAGCCTGGCGCGAGCGAGATCAACGCTACCGTCCGCGCCTACGCGATGTTGAAGATGACCGGCATGGATCCCGCCGATCTGCGTATGGCAAAGGCGCGCGCGCTGATTCTGGAAATGGGCGGCATTCAGGAATGCAACAGCTACACCAAGATCAATTACAGCCTGTTCGGACTTTTTCCGAAGAAGTACACGCCGACTGTCCCGCCAGAAATCATGATTATTCCGGGAAACGTGCTGTACGAAATGTCGTCTTGGTCGCGGACGATCATCGTGCCGCTTTCGCTGGTGCAGACGCTCGGTGGAACGAAGCCAACTCCGGGTGGACGTAAGATTCCTGAACTTTTCCATCCGCACCGCAAGCTGGCACTCCATCGCAAAGATCGCATCGCGAACCTCTTCGTGAAGGCTGACAAGCTTTTCAAACGCTGGGAACGCAAGAGCGTGAAAAAGATTCGCGGCTTCGCGATTCGGTCGGCGGAAAAGTGGATGCTCGATCACCTGCAGTACAGCGAAGGTCTTGGCGCGATTTATCCGGCGATGATGTACGCGATCATGGCCATGGATGCTCTCGGATACGAGCGCGACCATCCGGATCTGCAGACTGCGCTGCAGCAATTCGACGATCTGATCCTTGAAGGCGAGGAGAGCTTGATCTTCCAGCCGGCCAAGTCGCCGGTGTGGGATACGGCGATCGCGGCGTTTGCGCTGGGCGAAGCGGGGCAGACCGAACAAGCGCAGTCCGAGATGACCAGGGCGGCCGACTGGTTGCTCACGAAGGAAATTCGGCGCAAGGGTGACTGGGCTACGAAGCGGCCGAACCTTGTGCCGTCGGGCTGGGTGTTTGAATTTGCGAACGAGTGGTATCCGGACATCGACGATACGGCGATGGTGCTGCTCTCGATGCTTCACGCGAAAGCCAGCGACCCCGAAAAGCAAACTCGCGCCGAAGAACGCGCCGTGGCGTGGCTGCTCGGAATGCAAAGCTCGGATGGCGGATGGGCGGCGTTCGACGTCGACAACAACTGGAAGATTCTCACCAAGGTTCCGTTTGCGGATCACAACGCGATGCTCGATCCCACCTGCGCCGACATCACGGGGCGCGTGATCGAGTCGCTGTGCAAACGCGGCTTCAACTATCACCACGCGCCGATCGCACGAGGCGTGCGCTACTTGCTCGAGCAGCAGGAAGCGAACGGAAGCTGGTACGGGCGCTGGGGCGTGAACTACGTCTACGGCACGTTCCTTGCGATTCGCGGCTTGCGATCGAGCGGCTCACCGAAAGTGGCGACGGCGATGGAGCGGGGCGCGCGCTGGCTGATGGGTGCACAAAATCCCGACGGCGGATGGGGTGAAAGTTGTCGCGGATACGATACGGGACGTTTCGAACGTGCCGCCAGCACTCCGGCGCAAACAGCGTGGGCTGTGCTGGGCTTGATCGCTGCGGGCCACGGTGAAGCGCCGGCAACACAGAGCGGCGTGAAGTGGCTCGTTGAAAATCAGCGCGCCGACGGCACGTGGGACGAGCGGATCACTACTGGGACTGGGTTTCCGAGCGTCTTTTATATTCGGTACGACATGTACCGGAATTACTTTCCGCTCTTAGCGCTGGGGACGTTCGCGAAGGCGTGACGCTGGAAAACATCCACAGAGGGGGATGAGAACTCCTTGAGTTCCACGGAGAATTCGCTGTGGACCTCAGCGGGCTGCTCTTCTTTCTCTGTAAATATTTTCAAGCGTTGACGCGCTAGCGGGCTGAAGCGGCTGCGGGCACAGCTTCGGTCTTAAACACTTCCTGCATGATGTCCTTCGACAGGGCAGTGGCGTCGACGCCGTCTGTGTTGATGAGCACAATCACGGCGAGGTTTTTGTCAGGCACGGTGGCTTTTTGCGGGGTCCACATCAGGTCGCGCGTCGCACGCGTAACGAGCGTGTCATTCAGCATGGCCACGGCGAAAGCCGCCATATCGTTGGCCGAAGAAAGCCAGCCACCGCCGGGAATTTTGTAACTCGAATCGAGAGGATCGGCGGGGAGCACTTTTTCGTGCTTCACCTTGTAGAACGCCGTGCGATCGGGAACGTTCTTCGTCGCATCATCGGGCTGCGAGTGGGACATGCCGGCCGGAGCGAAAACATTCTGCGTGATGTAATTCACATAGGTATCGCCCGACGCGCCTTGGATCGCGCAGCCGACCAGCGTGTAACCCTGCGTCGAGTAGTGAAACTTCTGTCCGGGGATTTCGACGAGCGGATCGTTTGCGAAGAAGCCGATGCCGCCGGCGATCGGATCGTCGAAATGCTTCGTGTTGATGTTCTCCAGATCTTGTTTGCCGGAATTGTAATGGCGGATGCCGCCGAGATGGCCGAG
>JBEKJW010000087.1:0-16320 GCA_050011035.1 Candidatus Acidiferrales bacterium | reverse complement strand
CGCGAATGCACGCGTCACCGTCGCGAAGTCCGGCCGCGTACAGGCCGACATTGAAGGCCTTGAGATCAATATCGAAGGCACGGTGCAGGGAAATCTGAAGGCGAGCGATCGCATTCGCCTCGGAGCCGCGAGCAACGTACAGGGCAGCTTGATTACGCCACGTTTTGCGATTGAAGACGGCGCGCGCCTCCGCGGCAAAGTCGAAATGTCGCGCCCCGGCGAAACGCCGAGCCCGGTTCCAGCAGCGACGCCCGCTCCCACCGACGCGAATCTTCGCGCCGCGGCCGCACGCACGCAGGGCAACTAGTCGATGGCCATGGATTGGATGAACAAAGCCAAGTCGGCGGTGAAGACTGCGGACGCGCTTCCATCCCGGTCTGGACCGTCCTTCGGATCGTCATCCGCTGCTACGCCGACCGCTTCCAACGTTCGCGTTTCGAACGGCCTGAAGGAGTTTCTCTGGCTGATCAGCGACAAGAAGGGCGGCCGGCTGCTCGACCTGGGCCCCGCGTTTCAGACCACGATCATGTTTTTCATCGAGAAGGGATTCAAACTCTCGACCGAGGACATGCTTCGTTCGTGGAAGGAATTCCTCACTGAAGAAGAGGAGAGCTTCAGAAAGGCGTCGGTCGGCTCGGAAGCGGTTCGTGTGTCGCAAGCGTCTCTGGCGGAAAAATTCCTGAAGACGTCGGTGGTTTATCCCGAAGCCAGCTTCGATGGAATCCTGGCGTGGGATCTATTTGATTATCTGGATGCCGAGCTTCTTTCGCGCGTGATGGATCGTCTTTACAATTTGCTCGCGCCCGGCGGCTCGGTGCTCTCGATCTTCCACAGCAAAACGCCGGACCGCTACAACCGCTACAAAATCGTCGACGGGCAAAACATCGAACTCGTGGCTGCACCGACGATCGCCGTCCACCAGCGTATTTTTCAGAACCGGGAGATTCTGGATATTTTCGGGAAATTCCGTTCGTCGAAGACGTTCGTGGGGCGCGATCAGGTCCGGGAAGGTTTGTTCCTGAAGTAATTCTGTTTCAATCCAAATCGCAATTCAAAGGCCGCGCGCTAAACCCGTGCGGCCTTATTTCTTTTCCACTCTTGCCGCGCGTGCAGGCCGGCAGGAATCAGCGAAACGAAAATCACGCCCAGCACCAATAGGTCCACGTGCCTGCCGAGCGGCGGGAACGACGCCACCACTCCGTATCCGAATAGCACCATGCTCCAGACCCAGGCGAACCCGCCTACGATGTCGAAAGTCAGATACTTCCCGTAGCTCATCCCCGCCGCGCCTGCCACAGGAGGGCAGAAGGTGCGGATGATCGGCACGAAGCGCGCCATGATCACCGTCTTGCCGCCGTTCCGCTCGTAAAACTCGTGCGCCCGATCCAGATGGCTGCGCTTGAAAAACCGCGAATCCTGCCGCTGGAATAGCGTTGCTCCCGCCCGCCAGCCGATGAAGTAGCCGAGTTGGTCGCCAGCAATCGCGCACAGCGTCACCAAGCCCAGCAGCCAGTAAAGATTCAGGAAGCCCTTGTAGGCCAGAACGCCCGAAATCACCAGCAGGGAATCTCCGGGTAGGAAGAAACCCACGAACATCCCCGTTTCGACGAACACGATCGCGCAAACAAGGCCAATACCGCCCGCCTTCACCGTCTCGGCAAGGTTGCCCTGCTGAAGATGCGCGAGGAGCGCCTTAAAAAACTCGACCATGAACTTGATTTCCCCGGATTGCGATACGCGAGATGGAGCGTTAGGACCGCCCAGTCAGAATAGCAGAAAAGCCCGAATGGGCCTTCCCGAAACGGGTCGCGCCGCACCGTGCGAGGCATGGCCACAGTACGCCAAAACAGGATGGTACTAACCGACTACAGCTTCTAGCTCTCTGTACCATTGGCCCCGTCGGCTCCATCCCCGAAACTCGCTTTGTTCGTGGTTGTCCTTGGAAGCAAGGGGGCTTTATGGAAGGGCGTTACACAGACTGGATGGGGCAAGCCATTATTTTACGGGTAGTTGCGGGCAATCTGAGGGTCCCACTGCGCGGCCGTCTGGTGTCTGAAACCGACGACATTATCCGCCTCCGGATTGCGGAAAGCTGGGACGTGGACATCTTTAAATCGATGGTTTTGGCCGTCGAGCACGATAACCCGGTCTACGTCGTCAACTGACGCCCGGGTGGCAGGGATTCGGCCCAGCTGAAGAGTAGTCGAAGAGAAATCGAAGGAGTTTTTGCATGGATTCCGTGTCGCGGCCGCTGCCGATTGAGGCTCCGGTTCAGGGTTTCGCCCTAAAAGCGAAGCTGGCCGACCTTCGAGACACCGTAATTGTTCTAGCGATCCACTTGGCGTTTCGCGCGGCATTGATGATGCGCCGCTGGAACTACTAGAAGCGCCAGCAAAAAAGATCCCCGCACGTCCCTCCACACCCCCGGGCCTGCACCCCCAGGCCCGGGTCCTTTTTTTGCATCCATTTTTGGCCAAATCAACGTACTCTATGTGCAAGGCATTTGCGTTCCACTGGCCGATGCAACCGTCCATTGCCGCGCGTTGGGACGCTTTTTGTTCGAGATATGTAAAAACGAAGAATTCTGGAAAACAGCATGGGAGAATTCCCATGCTTGCGATACTATGCACAGCGCAGATTTAAGCCACTTACCAGGAGCCCCCTTTGATGAGGATTGCTAGTGTTGGAAGTGCGTTTCCCGAGTACTACTACAAGCAGGAGGTATTGACGGAAGCGCTCAAAGCGGATTGGCAGCATCGTCTGCCCAATACGGGAATCCTGGATCGGCTGGATGAAAGCATGCAGGTCGATGGCCGATATCTAGTGGAGCCGATCGAGTACTACCAAACCCTTACAACTTGGGGTCAGGCAAATAACACTTGGATTAAGCACGCGTTGGATTTGGGTGAAAAGGCGCTGTGTAAGGCAGTCCATGGCGCGGGCATCAAGGCGCGCGACCTGAGCGCAATTTTTGTCACTTCAGTCACCGGTATCGCTGCTCCCTCTCTGGATGCGCGACTGGTAAACCGGATCGGCCTCTCGCCCAACATCAAGCGGATTCCCATTTTCGGCCTTGGCTGCGTTGCTGGCGCTGCCGGCATTTCGCGCGCGGCTGACTACGTTCGCGGATTTCCCGACCAGGCTGCGGCTCTGCTCTCGATCGAGCTTTGCTCGCTTACGCTGCAGCGTGACGACCTCTCGATGGCCCACCTGATTTCCGCGTTGCTCTTCGGAGACGGGGCGGCGGCGACGATCGTATTCGGTTCCAACCGCAAGACCGACGGGCCGGAAATTTTGGCCACAAAATCGGTGCTGTACCCGCACACTGAACGAGTGATGGGATGGGATATCTCTGAAAAGGGATTCAAAATTGTTTTGTCGCCGGAAGTGCCGGCTACGGTGCTGAAGCACCTTGGCAAGGACGTGGACGGCTTCCTCGCCGAGAACGGCCACAAGCGCTCCGACATCCACAGCTGGATCATGCACACTGGCGGCCCGAAGGTTCTCGAGTCCACCGCCGAAGCGCTGGGCCTTTCCGCGACAGATCTCACCGCTTCGTGGAATTGCCTGCGCAAAGTTGGAAACCTCTCGTCAACGTCTGTGCTTCTCGTTCTTGAGGAGTACATGAAAGAACGCCGCCCCGAGCCGGGGCAGTTGAGCATCCTTGCTGCGATGGGGCCGGGGTTCTGCTCCGAACTGTTGCTTCTGCGCTGGTAGTCGTCGCGCGCAAGGGCGCACAAAAAATTAGGCGTAGCTGCGATCGTCTCGCAGCTACGCCTTTTGTTTTTGGAGAGCGATGGCAAGGGAATCGGCGGTTAGACCTTATCGTCGGTGAACATCAATTCTTTCGCGCGTTGCGACGCTTTCACGACGGCTTTGATCAACGTCACGCGTAGTTTTCCCTCTTCGAGCTCCAAAATTCCATCGATCGTGCATCCGGCCGGCGTTGTTACTGTGTCCTTCAGCATGGCCGGATGATGGCCCGTTTCGAGCACGACTTTCGCGGCCCCGGCCATCGTTTGTGCCGCCAATAGCGTCGCGAGTTCGCGCGAAAGCCCCATCTTTACGCCACCTTCCGCGAGCGCTTCGAGAATGATGTAGAGAAACGCGGGGCCGCTGCCCGAAAGGCCGGTAATCGCGTCCATGTGTTTTTCGTCGACTACGACGGTGCGGCCAACGGAGTCGAACAGCGTACGCGCGATGTCTACGTGTTTCTGCGTCGCGTGTTTGCCCTTGCAGATGGCCGTAATGCCTTCGCCGACCATGGATGGCGTGTTCGGCATCGCGCGAATCACTGGGACATTCGCGCCGGCGCGCTTTTCGATGTAGTCGGTTGTCACCGACGCGGCGATGGAGATCACAAGCGTGTCGGCGTTTAGTTCGCTGCGAACTTCGTCGAGCACGGTGCCGACCGTCATCGGCTTCAGGCACACCAGGACGACGTCAGCGCCTTTCACGGCCGCGCGATTGTCCGAACCGAGAGTGATCTTGGCCGAGGTGGCAGGCTTGCGGTCGGGCGTAGCGTGCTGCACCGTCGCGCGCACTTTGTCCGGGCCGACGATTCCACGCCTCAGGAACGCGTCGATCAAAATGCCGCCCATTTTGCCGGTGCCGAGCACGGCAATCGCTTTTTGTATGGATGTGGCTGGATTAGCCGCTGCGGAAGAGGTTGTCATGCGAAATGATACCGCAGCGCCAGCGTTTGCAGAAGTCACTGGAGAAAGCAAAAGGCCTCCGATGTTCGGAGGCCTTCGCTATTCAAATTGATTCGGTTTGTCGCGTGTTGAAGTTTATTTCGGTTTCGACGGCTCCGCGTGCGACGCCGGTGGAGGCGGCGATTGCTTCTGCGGCGGCGGACTGCTCTTTTCCTGCTGCTGCGCCGGCCGCTGCTGTTGCTGCTCGTTCAGCGGAGGATGGACGTCGTACATCTGGTCCTTCGCGCGCGTCGGTGGTGTGAACTTCACTGCGGGATGCTGTTGCTGTTCCGCCGGCGGACGATTGTCGTTCGCGTTCCGCTGCTGTTGCTGCTGGGCGGCGCTGTTTTGCCGGTCGTTCGATTGCTGCTCGTTCGCGCGGGCTGACGGCGGATTCTGCTTTTCGTACACTTCCGGGCGGCTCTCCTGCGTCTGAGCCGGGGGCGGCTGTGGGCGTTCGGGAAGCGCATCACGATTCGATTCCGTACCTTGCGGATTCGGCCGCGCGCCGGGTTGCGAGTTTGACACCGCCGCGCTTACTACGCGCGGTGCGTCGTGGCTGGAAGCCGGCATCGGCGGCGGAAGTTTCGCTACCACTTTGCGCTCGCTAAACGGCACGGGCGGCTGCGCCGAGCGCGGCGCAGGCTTCGCAGTGGCGGACACGTAGCTGGCGCGCGTCGGCTGCAGCGGCGCCGCATCGGTCACGCGAGCTGCAGCAAGCTGTGTCTCGTTGATCTTTACGTTGGCGTGCGCCACGGGCCGCGCATTCACAAACGTCTCGCGCGAGACGGCTGTGACGGCTGCCGCGTTGTGCTCGTAGGTGTAGTGAACGTTGGTTACGTTCGTGACGTTGTTGACGTTGTTGACGTGCACCGTGTTGTAGATGTTCGTTACCTGCGTGACGGTCACCACGCGCGAGTTCGTCACGTTGACGTTCTGCCAGTAGCGCGGACTGCAACGGTAGCTCGGCACGAACACGTCGCGCGGGCCGAGAGGAAACCAAGCGACCCCGGCGAAGCCTTCGCCGAATCCGATCGAGACGCCGAAGCCACCGCCTCCAACGAACGCGACGAGCGCAGGCGCGTACACCGGCCGCACGACGACCGGTCCTGGCACCCAGCCCCACGCGTTGCGCGCGTAGACCCAGCGGCCGTAGTGGAATGGCGCGAAGCCCCACGGCTGCGCGTCCACCCACGTCCAGCCCCACGGATTGATCCAGACCCAGTGGCCGTCCTGATACGGCGCCCAGCCAACGAACACGCCGCGCGGAATCCACACGGCGCCGTAGTCGGGATCGTTCTGCCAATCGCCGTAGTCGTCGAGGTCGTAGTAGCCGTCCACGTCGCGCGAAACGTACTGCGCCGAAATCGCGCCATTTTCCCGCTGGTCGCGTTGCTGGCTGAAAGCTTCGAGGTCGTCGAACTCGGGCAAGGGCTGCGCGTCATAGGTCAGCTGATCGGTGCCGGTGAACGCGTATTGCTGTCCTGAAGGGAGATCGAACGAATCGCCGCCGCCGCTGACTTCGCCGTCACCTTCGCGAACCGTGATGATCGTGGACGTGCCGCTCGGGTCGGCGAAGATCACGTACTCACCGGCGGTCGCCAGAGTGAACGCGAGATTCGGCGTGTCGATTTCTACTGCGTTGCCCGGTTCGAGGCGCCGCAGGTGAACTTCAATCTCGCCCTGCGCGAGCTGCACTTGGATCGTGCGGTCGTCGAGATTCAGGAATGCGATGCCGGTCTGAGCTGCAAGCCGGATCGCCGTGCTACCGATATGAATTTCGCCTCGGGAATCTTGATCCACCCAGAGATTGTCGCCCGTGGTCAGCGGCCGGTTCGGATCGGCTACGACCCAATCCTGTTCACCGGACAGTTGGTAAGAAATCGAGCCCTGAACGTAATTCAGCCGCGCCACCCGCGTCGGTGGATCTTGGTCTTGCGCGGCCGCCGTCGTTGCAGTTCCGAGTAGCCCGAACGAGCCGAGGAGCATGAACACGAGAATCGACAGCGATTTTTTCATCCAGGTGCATCCTTGTGGGATTTGTTGGATAGCAGGATAGCATCTCCGCGCATCCAGTTCGATACGACGAACCAGGTAAACCACAGCCATACGCGGAGTTCGATCATGGGCGTAAGCCTCATCTAATCGAACACTTCGGCGGGCGTTTAGTTGTTGGGCGACCGGTGTGGCTGAACACAAAAAAGCGGGCACGAACGCGCCGTAATGGGACGCCTCCGTGCCCTCACATACTTCTCAGAGACCTCTGTATTCGAATCTTCTCGGACTAGTGGCCCCAGCCGACAAGCTTATCCGCGCCGTAGACCAGCCCCAGCGTAAGCGCGGCAATCACAATTTCGCCGACAGCACCCACGGCAAATGGACGCCAACCTTGTTTTCCGAGTTCGCGGATGTTGGTGCGCAAGCCCACGCCCGCAAAAGTCAACAGGAACGCCCATCGCGAAAGATTTGCGAGGTTTGTGAGTTGGTCCTTACCGAATACGCCCGCCGTTGCGATCGCGGAAATCAGCAGGAACCCGAGCACGAACTTCGGAAACTTCTGCCACAAGAACGAGGCTTTGTTCTCGACTTCTTGCGAGTGCGTCTTTCGGGCCCAGTGAATCGCGTAGCCCAGCACGACGAAGCCAATCATTGCGTTGCGCGCTGTCTTGGCTAGTACAGCCACTTTACCCGCGGCGTCGGAATAAAGATTGCCCGCTGCCGTGACTTCCGCTGTGTTATCGATACCGAGGCCGGCCCACAAACCGTAGCTCTGGTCACTTAGGTGCAACCAATGACCGATCAGCGGGAACGTGAACAGGCTGATCGCACCGAGCGAGAGAATCGCCGCGATTGCGTATGACGCGTCTTCGTCGTCTGCGTCGATTGCGCCCTGCGTCGCAATAATTGCCGACACGCCGCAAATCGATGAACCGACAGCCAGCAGCGTCGTCAGCTTCGGACTTAGCCCGAATGCGCGCCCCAGCGCCGTCATAAACAGCAGCGAAATCACGATTTCAATCGCTACGAGAATCAGGCTCACGCCGCCCAGTTTCAACACATCGCCGAGCAAGAATCGGGAGCCGAGCAGCACGATGCCGGCCTTCAGCCAGAATTCATATGTGGCAAGACCCGGCTGGAAAATCTTCGGTACGCCGACTGTGTTTGCGATCAGCAGGCCAATCACGATCGCCCACAGCACGTATTCGATATTCGGCAGCGCGAGGTGATGTACCTTGCCGTAATTCGCAATGCCGCGCTCAATCAGTTTCCCACCGTAGCCCACCGCGAACAGCAACGCGATGCCCGGCAACAAGCCTCCAAATTTTCGAAACACATTCTCCGACGAAGTCGGAACCGCTAAAGCGCTAGTCGCCATCAGCATCATCCTCCAGGAATTTGAGCGTTCATTCGCGCAGCGCGCTTACCACGGCACTTTCTTGATTAATCCGATCCACACGAGCAGCGACAGCCCAAGCGCCAGCAGCACCGCCCAGGTATCTAGCGACAAAACCACTCCAGCTTTCGATTTCAGATTCGGAGTTTCGGTACTTTCACTCACAGTGGAACTCTCCTTTCAGCAGGTTTCCCAACCAGTTTGTCGAACACGTCGAAGTCGATCAGCCGCATAAGCGATTGGATGTACTCGTCAGAATCGACTTGCGGTTTGGTGGAGACGCGACTGCGCGTGGCGGCAGCGGCGAGCGAGCGTCCAATCAGCAGAATTGTCGGGGGAGGGAGGGGCGGCGCGTAACGCAGCGCAGCGAGCGTCGTCCAATGCGTTTCCTGTTCCGCGCGTCCGGCCTTTGAAACGATCGCGCACGGCGTTTCAAGCTCGACTCCAGCGGCGGCGAGTTCAGCGCTCAGCTTCTCCAGCGCGCCGCCGGGCATGTACACGACAACCGTCTCATCGTTGCGCGAGAGCGCGCTCCAGTCGTACGGCTCATCCGACCTGTTCGCGTGCGCGTGATGTCCGCTTACGATGACGACGCGCGAGTTCGAACGCCGGTCCGTCATCGAAACGCCCAGCGACGCGGCAGCCGCTGCGCCCGCCGTGATTCCCGGCACCACTTCGAATTCGACTTCGGCCGCCGCGAGCGCGTCGATTTCCTCATTCAGGCGTCCGAAAATTGTCGGATCGCCGCTCTTCAGCCGCAGCACTTGCAGTCCTCGGCGCGCTGACTCGATCATCAGGACGTTGATGTCAGGCTGCGTAATCTTCTTCGCACCACAACGCTTGCCGACGTTGTGAACCATCGCTTGCGGTCCCGCGAGCGCCACGATCTCTGGGCTAACGAGGTCGTCGTGCAGTACTACGTTCGATTCGCGCAAGAGGCGATGCACCTTCAGCGTGAGGAGTTCCGGATCGCCCGGGCCTGCGCCCGCGAGGAACACTTTGCCCCTCGCTCCATGTGAGCGGGGGCTCATCGGTCGGCCTCCACGGGAATCAGCGAAAGCTGTTGCGACGCGCCAGGTCCATCCGCGCCCTGCGCCGCTTGCGCGTGTGCTGCGCGCCGGGCGGGGCAGTCGTGTGCTTCACAAACTTCAACTTGCGCGAGACGGTGCAGCGCTTCCTTCCGCGCGTCCGACGCGGGATACGCAGCCAAAATCTCGCGCCGCAACTCACCCACGACGCGCAGCCACTCGCCAGTTCCCGCGTCAAGCCGCGCGTCGATCTCTCGTCGCAGCCGTTGCACCAGCGCAGGGCTCTCGCCCGCCGAGGAAATCGCTATCTGCAACGCGCCGCGCTTCACAACGGCGCCGAAATAAAAATCGCAGTTCGGCGGATCGTCCACCGCGTTGCACAAAATTCCGCGCGCCTGCGCGTCCGAGAAAACAGTGAAATTTACTTCCGGATTCGCCGTCGCCGCGATCGCGAGAAATACGCGATCCAAGTCGGCCGCGCTGTACTCACGGTCGAGCCACTCAATCTCGCCCGCGCACGCCAATTCCTGAATATCGTCGAGCGCATGCGGCGCAACTACTGTCACGCGAGCGCCAGCCTCCAGCAGCGAAGCGATCTTCGCCGTCGCAATTTCCCCTGCGCCCACGACGAGGCACTTCCGCCCGGCGAGTTTCAAAAACATCGGAAATAAGCTCGGCTCGCTCATCTCACTCCCCAACTCCGTGCGGCACCGGTCCCGCCGGCAAATCGCGCAGCTCCGGCGGTGCATCGTGGCCCGCCAACTGCGCCCGCAATTCTTCGTTCGTGTACCGTGCAAAGTACTGCCGCAAATTTTCGCCGCCGCTGCGATTCGCAATGTACGCGCGCAGCAGGCGCTCGATCGACTCGGGGACTTCGTCCGCCGCGCAGCGATAGCCGGTGAGCCGCGCGATACTTTGATTCGCGCCCACCGCGCCGCCGAGGCAGAAGTAATACGCGTCCACAAGCTCGCGCCCCTGTTTGATCTTCTTGCCTTCGAGGCCGATGTCCGCAATCCAGTGCTGGCCGCACGAATTTGGGCAGCCCGTCACGTGCAGCTTGAGCTGCTGATCGAAATCCGGAATGCGCTGCTCGAGTTCTTCGACCACCCAGCGCGAAAATCCCTTCGTCTCGGTGATTGCCAGTTTGCAAAACTCGGTTCCGGTGCAAGCGATCGCTCCCCGCCAGAAGACCGAAGCCTCGACCGGCAACTCAATCGCGTTCAGCTCACGCGCCAGCTCGGCCGCGCGCGCCGACGGAACATTCACGACGATCAGGTTTTGCATGTTCGTGGTGCGCAGCTCGCCGCCCGCGAATCGCTCGGCCAGTTCAGCCGCGTGCCGAAGCTGGTCCGCTGAGATTCGCCCGCGCAGTACCGCAGCACCCACCGCAACGAGGCCATGTTGCTTTTGCGGCTGAATTCCAACGTGATCGCGATAGACATCCACCGGCGGCCGCTCTTCCCCAGCCGGCTCGTAGACAAATCCGGTACGCGTCTGTAGTTCGTGCAGAAATCGTTCTGCTGTCCAACCCTGTCGCGTGAACAGGTGCTTCAGCCGCGCGCGTTCGCGGTTCTCGCGCAGTTCCTGCTGATCGCGGAATATTTCCACCACGCCTTGCATCGTCCGCAGAGCCTGCTCGGGCTTGATAAAGGCATCTAGCCGGACGCTGAGGTGTGGATCGGCTGAGAGCCCTCCGCCGACGCGGAGCGAATAACCCACGTCGCGATGTCCGCGTAGCGTCCGCGCCACGGCCGTCAGTCCGATGTCATTAATCTCGGGGTAGGAGCACCACACAGAGCAGCCCGTGACCGATGTTTTGAACTTCCGCGGCAAGTTATAGAAATCTTCGTTCGCCGTGAGCAGCCGCGCCGTCTCAATCGCGAGCGGCGAAGCATCGACAATCTCGTCCGCCGCGACGCCCGCTAGCGGGCAACCTGTTACGTTGCGCACCACGTCGCCGCACGCGCCCTTGGGCGAAAGCCCAGCCGTTCCCAGCTTCTCGATGACTTCCGGAAGGGATTCGATCGTCAGCCAATGCAGCTGAATGTTCTGTCGCACGGTGATGTCGGCTATTGATCGCGCGTGCTTCTCGCAAATCTCGGCGATCGTCCTCAGCTGGGCGGAGGTCAGAAATCCATTCGGGATTCCAATCCGCAGCATGAAGTACTTCGTTGCCTTGCCTTCACCACCCACGCCACCGGTCGCGCCCGCGCCGTCGCCCTGGGTGTAGATCCCCCACCACTTGAAATACGTGGTCGCCCATTCTGGCAGCACCGAGTCGCGGCCCTGCTGCGCGAACGCCTTAATCTCCTCCAGCGCGAACCACGGGTTCTTCTCGCGCTTAAGGCGCTCGACTTTCTGGGCCTTCGTCTCTTTCGGTGCCTGGGGTCCCGGAATGCTCAAAATTTGCTCCCTAAAAACAAAAAACCCGCTTCCAGCTGGTGCGCTGGTAAGCGGGTATTCGAATCCGGTTAGAGAATTACGCTGTAGCTATTCGGATCGCACCCCCGCGCCAGCCGTGGCAGTACAACAACACGGGGAACACATCACGGCGCAGGTATTGCGATTCATCGAAGTAAGTTTACCTTCGTAGCCCAAAATTACCAAGCGAAACATGCCCTAAAAAACAGCGCCGGGTGCAAACTGCCACCCGGCGCCATCTATGCTTCTCTGCCGCGCTTAGTTCGAGCTTGGGAAGACGAAGAGCTCAAACAGGTCGCTGATCGCGGGGCTGTTTGTCGGAACGTACGGCTCCGACGCCGTCGCAATCGGGTTCGGGAAGTTATCGCGGCTGCGGCTGGTAACCGGCTGCAGGCTCCAGTTGCGCTCGATAAACTTCAGGATCGAGACGTGGTCCGCGTAGTCGTGCGTGATGTGGCCCGGCTTGGTGAAGGGCGAAACCACGATGCACGGAATGCGGGTGCCATCGCCGAAGTAGTCCAGCGGTTGGATGTAGCCGGAGTCATAGTAACCGCCGCCTTCATCTTCGGTGATGATGATCGCTGTGTCGGCCCAAACCTTCGGGTTGGCCTGCACGGCGTCCACGATCTTCTTCACGAAGCCTTCGAACAGGTCCAGCTTCGACGATGCCGGGTGGCCATCGACGAAACCGCTGGGCTTCACGAACGAAACGGAGGGAAGCGTGTTGTTAGCGATATCCGAGTACAGGTTAGCGGTGTCCTGAATGTGGGCCGTGCGAACCGCCGCGTTGGCCATGATCGAGGTATCGTACTGGAACGGGTTGCAGATGTTGCAGTACTCGTCGCTGGCTGCGCCGAAGTCGCCGTAGTTCAATTGATATTTGTCACCCACATAGTTGTTCCACTGATCGCCGTAGTACTTCCACGAGATATTCTTCTCGAGAAGTTCGTCGCCGATGCTGCGAACAGATGACGGCGGAATCGTGAACACGGTATTGTCCGGGCTCGGATCGGTGTAGGCGTTTGAACCATCGCCGAAATAGCCAGGGTTGTAGTTGTTCAGCAGGTAGTAGTGGCCTGCCTCGCAGCGCGGATCGATCGGTTTCGGGAGCGACTTGAGGTAGTTCTCGATCGGCGCGACACCGGGCTGCGTGGTGTCGGCACAAGCGGTGTACGAACCGCCGCCGTAGGAGGCAGATCCGTACGAGCCGCCGCCGTATCCATCTTCCGTATACCAGTTGTTGGTGCCCTTCGCCGGGTTCGGGTTTTCGATTTCGCTGACCGTACCGGAGTTCGGCCCGCCAGCCTGAACGACTTGATTGTTGGGCGGCGTCGCCGCGTGGCCGTTGCCGTCGCTGAACCAGATCGCATCGCCGTGCCCGAGCATGATGTGATTCGCGCCCGTGCCGCCGGCAACCGACTGGTGGAAGTTGTCGCTCATCGCGTAGTTGTCCGCGAGGTACTTGAAGTAAGGAACGTCGCCCTGCTGGACGTTGTAGAAGCCCAGCGAGGTGGAACCTTCACCGGTGGTAACTGCGGTCGGTGAGTATTCCGTGCTGAAGTTCGCCGGGGGCAGAATGCCGTTGGCACCCGCGCCTTCGGTCACTTCAACCCACGCGAAAAGGGAGGTATCGCAGCCAGAGGGCCTCTGCGCGGTCGCGTGAAAGAGGTTGCAATCTTCCTGCTCCCACATCTGGTAAAAGCGGTGAACCGGGCTCGCGGCGTAGTCGTCATACGACAAGCCGTGGGTCAATTGGAACGGACCCGGAGGCAGCGCATTTACCGTATCGATGCGCGTATCGGGAACGTGGCCGGGAAGACCGGTTCCGCCGGTCACCAAGTACTGATAGTAAGTCGGCGCCAGACCATTCTCGTCCAATTTGGCTTCGGTGATGTTCGGCACGTACGGCGTCGTCGGGCCGCCCGTCAGGGGAGCCGGCAGCACGTTGTTTGCGAACGCTACGTGCGGTTCCGGGCTCAGGCTGAAGGTGCTTCCCGTCGTTGTTGCTTGAAACTGCTTCGCCGCGGCGAAGTTCGGACCCGGCGTTCCATCCGAGTGCACGATGCCCTCGGAATAAAGATTGCGCGTGGACTCTCCCGCCTTCGGCTGGTAGGTCGCGAAGACGTGATCGTAGCTACGGTTTTCCCCGATGATCACGATCACGTGCTTGATCGGGGTCGTGGTCGCAGTGCCTGCGTTTTGCGCCTGAACACTGCTGGCGAGTGGGCCGCCGACGGTGAACTGGAAGAGCGCAATCGCTGCAACGCCGAACCGGAGGCTATGCAGAGATTGAGTTACGACGTGCTTCAGCTTCATTGAAGCTCCTTGGTGACTTTTGGAATTCGACTGCGTCTAAGGTGATAGTCGCGGTTGATTGCCGTGGTGTTTTTGTTCTGTGAATGAATAAAAACTTTTGATGGTTTTCATCGATAAAATCGTAAAAGTTTTCCTCTGATGAACGCCGCACGACCCGCGCACGAAAAATTGCAAATTATTCTGCTCCCGAAAAAGTCCTAGTACTCCTTTGCAGACTTTCGGCTCCCAATTCGGAATTTCTCGACAGAAAAAGTTTTGTCGCAACTCTTTTCACTCCACGAATCCGACTCGAACCTGATCGCCCTTCATGTAGGGTGCGGCAGCGAGCCATCGCCTTCGGCACCAGACGCGACAAAGCTTTCGCGCAGCCACGCGAGGCACACCTACGCCACATTGAACTTTGCACGTGAAGAAGCACGTCCGCCGCGCCTGAAGACGCGGCGGACTTTAAGGAGGGAACTGTCAATTTGGAGTTAGCTGTTGGCGCCGCCGATATGGCTGAACAGCCAGAACAAGCCCGCCGACAAGCAAATCGACGCAGGCAGCGTCAGCACCCACGCCAATAGAAGGTTGCGCACGGTCGACATCTGCAGGCCCGATTTGTTCGCCGCCATCGTGCCCGCTACGCCCGAAGATAAGACGTGCGTGGTACTGACCGGTAACCCGAACCAGTCCGCCGCGCCGATGGTGGCCATCGCCGTAATTTCCGCCGCTGCGCCTTGCGCGTAGGTGAGGTGGTCCTTTCCGATTTTCTCGCCCACCGTCACCACGATGCGCTTCCATCCAATCATCGTGCCCATGCCAAGCGCGATCGCCACCGCGACTTTCACCCAGGTCGGAATGAATTTCGTCGCGTTGTCGATATGCTTTTTGTAGTTCGCGATGATCGCAGTGTCCTGCGTTGAGAACTGCGGGTTGTGGGTCTTTTGCATCAAGCGCAGCGCTTCGTCCACCACATACATATCGTTGCGGAAGTTGCGAACCTTGTCTTGCGGCACCGCTTTCAATTCGTGGTACTGGGCCATTTCTGTGCCGATGCCGTTGATGAGCGTGCGAAGCGCCAGCATCGTATTCGGGGTGAATTGCTTGGTGCGAATGTAGTCCGTCACTTCATCGCGCGGATCGCCAATCACCGCCGACGGCTGTACGTAGTGATCAAGCGCATTCGCCGTTTGCGTTGATACGGCCACGAAATCCTGCGTCTGCTGATAGGTTACGGCGTGGTTCACGGCATATGCGGTTGGCACCGTGCCGATCAGAATGAGCATGATCAAGCCCATGCCCTTTTGTCCGTCGTTCGAGCCGTGGAAGAAGCTCACGCCCGTGCACGTCAAGACCAGCAGGCAGCGGATCCAGAACGGCGGCGGCTCATTGCCCTTGGGAGCTTCGTACAGTTCCTTGTTCGGAATCAGTTTCTTGCACGCAAGGAAGAGCAGCGCCGCGAACACGAATCCAACCAGCGGCGAAAGGATCAGCGACTTTCCGATGTTCGTCGCCTGGCCCCAATCAACGCCGCTCGTGCCCGACTTCACGGACATAAATTGGTTCGCAAGACCCACACCGATGATCGATCCGATCAACGTGTGCGAGCTCGACGCCGGAAGCCCGAACCACCACGTGCCGATGTTCCAGATAATAGCCGCAACCAGCAGCGCGAACACCATCGCGAATCCCGCGCGACCGCCGACCTGCAGAATCAATTCCACCGGCAGCAGCGAAACGATTCCGAACGCCACCGCGCCCGACGAAACCATCACACCCAAGAAGTTCCACAAACCCGACCAAACCACAGCGACGTGGGGCTCGAGCGTGTGTGTGTAGATGACCGTTGCTACCGCGTTTGCCGTGTCGTGAAATCCGTTTACGAATTCGAATGCCAGCGCAGTCAGCAGCGCGATGCCCAGCAGCACAAACGGCATAAAGCTCGTCGGGTGAACTTCACGCAAGTCCGAGAGCAGGTGCGCCGCAGCATAGAAAACTCCGATCACCATTGCGCAGAGCGCAATCGCCATGCCTATGCGGCCCGGCCCGGCCGCCATCTTCTTATCAAGCGCTGACTTGTGACCGTTTTCGGGCGTCTTATCGAGCGCTCTCGCAGCCGTAGCCATTCATCACCTCACGAGGGGGGGAATTCAGTGCGCCAAGCTACCGAGCCCATGTTACGGATTCATGACAAGCGCATGAACAGTCTCCCGGTTCAGGTCGACTGCTTCGCTTTTCCTTCGCGCCGGGTATTTCTACGTGGGGGCAGCCCATCGTGCAGCGCGATCCGCGCAAAAATCTTTTCGTGAGCGCGAGCGGCGGAGGGAAAATTTACGGAGCGTCTGACACCGCGGTTGAAGAATTTTCGCGCGTATCGTATTCTACTTGGACCGCACTCGCACGCCGGGGCGCCCGTAGCTCAGCTGGATAGAGCGTTTGGCTACGAACCAAAAGGTCGGGAGTTCGACTCTCTCCGGGCGCACCA
>JBEKJW010000086.1:0-16089 GCA_050011035.1 Candidatus Acidiferrales bacterium | reverse complement strand
GTCGAAGACAAAGTATTGCTGCTCGAACTGGGCGCCGATGACTATGTGACCAAGCCTTTCAGCCCGAAGGAACTTCTCGCCCGCGTGCGACGCGCGATGCGCCGCGCGGAAAACGGTCCCGCGGCTGGACCCGGCGCCTCGACGCTAGCCGCGCACGATATGCTGACGCTTGGCGACGCGAAGATCGACTTCACCAGCATGGTCGTCATCCGCGCTGGGCGCACACTCGCGTTTACGGCTCAGGAATTCAAGCTGCTGAAATATTTCGCTCACTCGCCGGCTCGGGTGATCACGCGACAGGAGCTTCTGAACGAGGTGTGGGGCTACGAAAATTACCCAACCACCCGAACGGTCGACAATCATATACTTCGAATCAGGCAGAAGCTTGAACCCGATCCGGCCAATCCGCGGTATTTTCTAACGATGCACGGCTCAGGCTATAAATTCGTTCCCGGCGACGCATCAGCCGCTTCAGAGAAATAGGGAATCCGTTCGAGGTCTCTGTGGCGCGCCTGCGATTACGCACGCAGCTTCTCATCGCGAATCTTTTGATCATTTGCGCGTTGCTCGGCGCGATCCTACTCGTCGTCCGCCATACCGTGCGCTCCGAAATTTCGCAGGGCGTCGCCAGTGGAACGAACGCTTCGCTGACCGCATTTGAAAACGTGCAGCAACAGCGCGACCTGGAACTTTCGCGCACAGCTGCCATGCTTTCCGAGCTGCCTACTCTGAAAGCATTGATGACTACGCGCGACGCGCTCACGATTCAGGACGCGTCCGAGCCTTTCTGGAAGCTTGCCGGAACGCAGCTCTTCGTTCTCGCCACGCCCGCACCGTCCGGACAGATTCTGGGCTTCCACTCCGCCAAGCCTGAATGGAACGCGGCCGCGGCGCAGGCGAACCTGACAAGATCTCTTGAGCAACGCGAAGACGCGGCTTGGTGGTATGGCGACGGCCGTCTCTACCGCGTCTCGCTCCGCACAATCGTTGCCGGCGAGGGCGCGGACGCGCGCGAACTCGGAATTCTCGCGGTAGGTTACGAGGTCGACGCGGCCGTCGCGCAGCAGCTCGCCCTTGTTTCGGGCAGCCAGATCGTACTCACTGCGAACGATCGCATCATCGCGTCCACAATTTCGCCCAGCGAAGAGTCCGAGTTTGCGTCGATGCTTCAGTCAGGCGTTGCGGCCCGGGCTCAGAACCAGGAGTTGCGCGTCGCGGGAAATCCGTATCAGGTTGCTTCCGCTGCGATTCATGAAGGCGCGCCCGCCTCGGTAAAGTGCTACGTGCTGATGTCGCTCGAGCCTGCCTACGCATTTTTGGGCAGGCTCAATCGCACGATTTTGATTCTTGGTGTTTCGGCGGTTGCGCTCGCGGCGCTGTTGCTCGGCTTCGTTTCGAAGACGATCACGCATCCGCTCGACAATCTGGTCTCCGGCGTCCGCGCCCTCGCGAAAGGCGACTACACGTACTCGATCACACCACGCGGCAGCAGCGAGGTGGCGGAACTCGGTGAGTCGTTTTCAAAAATGCGAGGCGAACTTCAGGCCGCTGAGGAACGCCGCTTCGCTACGGAGCGCGTTGCCGCATTCGGCCGCGCTGCTACTTCCATTTCGCACGATCTGCGCCATTACCTTGCCGCCGTCGTTGCCAACGCGGAATTTCTTTACGAGGCCGAAAAGCTGCGCCTGAATCGTGACGAGGTCTACAACGAAATTCGAACGGCGTCCGAACAGATGACCGACCTGCTCGATTCGCTGCGCGAGCTGGCCCGCGTCGAGGTTTCCATTTCACCGATGCCTGCGTCGCTCTCGCAAACGGCACGTCGCGCCGTGGACGCCGTCCGCGCCCGGCCGGAGCTCCGCAACATGAACGTGGCAATCACGATGGTGGGTGACATGGACGGCACGTTCGACGCGAAAAAGATCGAACGTGCGTTCTTCAATTTGATCCTGAACGCGTGCGAAGCGAGCTTACCGGTGCAAGGGCGCGTGTGCGTGGAAATAAAAGGGGTACAGGAATCTTTCGAAGTGCGCGTCACGGACAGCGGCGCAGGCGTGCCACCCGAGATACGCACCACGTTGTTCGATCCCTTCGTGAGCTTTGGCAAAACCAACGGTACTGGGCTCGGCCTCGCCATCGTCAGCAAGATCGTTCACGACCACCGCGGCGCGGTGTCGATCGAAAAGACCTCCGACGCGGGTACCACGTTCCTCGTGAAGTTTCCTCGCACCGCAAACGTTGAAGGCGCTCGCCCGGCGCTCGTCTCCTGACCTGCCGCTCGGTTAATCCGCGCGATACATTTCAGGTTCGCCCAGGCTGCCTTCCGGCGGCAGATGCCGTATATAGATGACGATGTCCCAAACTTCCTCGTCGGTGAGGATTCCCCGGGCGGCGGGCATGCCCGATGGAAAAATTCCGTTCGTGATCACCCAATGAATCTGCCCGTCGCTGTAGGCCTGGACTTTGCCTGACTTTAGCGAAGGCACTGGCGGCGACATCGCGTCCGCGAACGGCACGCCGGTGTTCTGCCCGTCCAAGCCATGGCACGCGGCGCAGTAATGCGAGAACGCCTCCTGCCCTCGCGCGATCGACTCAGCATTCGACGCAGTCGGATTCTTCACGTCCTTGTCGCGAACAAACACCCAGCGTTTCGCGCGCGTCATCACCGCCGTTTCCATCTTGCCGGGAGGCGTGGCTTTACATGCGCTGAGTCCGCATGTGGCGACTAGTGCCGCCAGCGTCGTCGCTTTACTTGCGCGCGTCATTCGACCACGTTCACCGTGAATTTCATCGAGCCGTGACCCTTGCCGCAGAAATGCGCGCACTTGCCTTCAAAGGTTCCAGTTTTGTCGGGCGTGATTGTGACGTCGTTCTCGCCGCCCTTCTTCACAGTTTCGGAAACGTTGAGGTCGGGGATCTTCAGCCCGTGCGTTACGTCGGCGGACGTCAACACGATCACCACCGTCTCGCCCTTCTTCACCGTGATTTGCGACGGCTCGAACTGAAATTTGCTCGCCACCACATTGATGCGCCGCGGCTGATCCGCCGGCGTTGCCGCCATCGCCACGCCCGAAAGAATCAGTGCTGCGATCAATCCTGCTCTGCTGAACCTGGACTTCATCGTCTTCTCCTCAAATGAAATAAAAACCGTCACGGCGCCAGAAACTTCACGATCAAGCGCTCGTCTTCTGCCGTCAGCAGCGCGCGCACGCGCATCTGCCGCACCACTGCTTTCACCACGCGCGGATTTAGATCTTCGGGCGCCACGTGGCACCGGCCGCAGTTCGCTTGAAAGCGCTTCTCACCTTCGGCGGATTCGTCCGGCTTCGACGAGCCCTCGGCCTTCGCGGCTGCGGATTTCTTCTGCGCATCGGCACCTGACGCCGATTGCGCATTTGCGCGCGCCGCTGCGTAACTGAACGCCGTCAGCACGCAGATCAGCGCGATTTCGATTTTTCGCGTCCCGTTCACTTCGAACCTCCCGGCCACACCGGAAACAAAAATCGGTAAGTAAACCCGAACTCCCACAAATTTGTGTTGCGCGTCGGCGTGCACTGGCGGCCGTATGCGGCATGCAATCGCACCGAATGCGGCAAGTAATAGTTCAGGCCGAAGTCTGCTTCCTGCGCGCCGTTCGCAGGGAGCTCGTCGCCGCTGATCGCTTGCCCGCGCAGAAACTGCTGCATGCGAAATACCGGCTCGAACCGCCCGACGAACGAATCCGGCCCACTAAATTGTGAAAGCCGATATGCCGTCTGAAACCAGTAGCCCTGGCCGCTCGGCGAATGCGCCCACTCCGCCTTGAAATCGAGAGGCACGCGGTCCGGCTCCCAAGAAACGTCTACCCCCTGCGAATTGGTGCGATTGCCCTGCAGCAATTTCTGATACGACGTGCCGATCTCCAACCGTGCCTTCGGGAAAAATACGCCCACGCGGCTGCCAGTCGAGCGCTGGCTTTCGAGATTGCTTACGGCGCTGAGCGTCGAGGCGTACGCGATGTAGTTGATGGAGTAGCCCGGCGTGGAAACGATCGTGCCGCGCGTCATGATGCCGTCAAGGTATCCGCGTGCCGTACCGATTGGGTAAATGAGTGGCGCGCTCTCGAATTTATTGATCCAGATCGCACCGATGCGCTCATTGAAAATCCCGAATGGCGTTAGAAACCGTCCCGCAGTGACCGTCAGCCACGACGTGGCGTTGTAATCGACCTGCAAATACTCGAGCGTCGTGCTTAAGGAGCCTTGAACCGGCCCGGCAGTTCCGTCCTCTGGCGCGATGAATCCGCGAATATCCGCGCGCGATTCGATCAGCCACTTGCTGCCGATCGGAATTGTGAGCACGGGTGCGATCACCGGCTGCGCCGAAAGCGCCCCGCCGTCGCTTGCGCCCAGAACGCCCACGCCGCCCGAAAGAATCGGCACATTTTCCTGAGCGTGCGCTGCCGCTACGCCAAGCACCGCCAATAGCAATGTCCCTAAAAATCTTCGAACCATGGCCGCCTCAAAAAGAGTCCGGCGAGCTTGTTGCTCTCGCCGTTCGTATCGAGCAGCCACAGTAGCGCGGCGTAGATTTCGCGTTGTCACGCTCAAGTCAAATGCGGGTCATCTTTTCTGTGGAAAAAATCTGATGCGCCCATACACGCTTCTCTCGATTGTTTTCGTGTATGCAGCGGATGCCGCTTGCTTTTCGCTCCTCCTTCCTCAGGAATCGCCCATCGGCACGGTCTTTCCTCTCTTCACAGCCGCGCAACACAAGCATTGCAACGAATTGACAATTCGATGACGACTCGAATTTCCGATCCGTTTAACGTCTGGCTCCGTGAACGAAAACCTAGAAACGCGAGAACACGCATCCTTCGCACGTGCCCTCGACGCCGCGACTGCGAAAGAGAAGTTGGGAGGAAATGTGAAAGGGAAATTCAGCCGCGTCGTTGTCGCGGCTCTGATTCTTACGACGGCAACCTGCTTTGCGCCGCTCGCCGTTGAAGCGCAGGCGCCCGGCACCGGCGCCATCACCGGGAAAATCGTCGATCCGTCCGGCGCAATCGTCCCGCAAGCTACCGTCACCGTTCTAAACGAGGGAACGGGACTCTCGCGCCCGGCCACAACAATGTCAGACGGCCAATACCGCGCGCCGCTTCTGCCGCCCGGAAATTACACCGTCAACGTCGAGGCACACGGCTTTGAGCCCGAAGCCGTTCACGGCATCCGCGTCGTCGTAGCCGAAACTTCCGTCGTCAACGTAAACCTCCGCGTCGGCGCCACGACCAGCGAAATTAAAGTCATCGGCTCTGCCGAACTGGCGCAGACGCAAAGCTCGACGCTCGGCCGCGTCACCGATCAGGACACGATCGTCGCGCTGCCGCTCGCGAACCGGAACTTCAGCCAGATCATGGCGCTCTCTCCGGGCGTCGTCGTCGAGATCCCCAATGCCGGCGCGCTTGGCACGAACACGCAGAACGTTGCTGTGAACGGCGCGAAAACCACCGCGAACAATTTCCAGTTCAACGGCATCGACGCGAACAACATTGCCGAGAACGCGTTCTCAGGCCAGGCGTTTGCGCCCGAAGCCGGCATCGCGATTCCCAATCCGGACACGATCGCCGAATTCAAAGTGCAGACCGCGATGTACGACGCCAGCTACGGCCGCAGCGCCGGCGGAAACGTCGACTTGGTGAGCAAGTCCGGCTCGAACAGTTTTCACGGTGGGCTTTGGGAGTTTTTCCGTAACGACGCTCTCAACGCCAATGATTTCTTCCTTAAACAAAACGGGCAGCCGCGCCCCGTGCTCAAGCAGAACCAGTTCGGCGGCACCATCGGCGGCCCGATTATCAGGAACCGGACATTTTTCTTTGGCTCATACCAGGGCACGATTCAGAGCGACGGTCAGTCGGCCGGATCGCTCGTCAGCACTTTCTTGCCAGCACTCACGAGCGATCGTTCTGCAGCCACACTCGGCGCGCTCTACGGCGGGCAGTCCGGTTCGAATGGAGGCGTTGCCGTTGCGCCAGACGGCTCGAATATCAATCCCGTCGCGCTAGCACTGCTGAATTTCAAATTGCCTAACGGCCAGTTCGCGATTCCCAGTCCGCAAACGATCATCGGCGGCGGGGTGGGCGAATCGACCTATTCGATCCCCGCCAAATATCGCGAGGATCAGTACACCGCGAACGTCGATCACCAATTTTCCAGCGCGAATCAACTCTCCGGCCGATTTTTCTACTCAGACCAGCCCGAGTCTCTGCCGTTCAACCAGTTCGCTGCGACGGTTCCCGGCTTTGGTGGCGGACAGACCGATCGCAACGACATGTTCGTGCTCTCGGACACGCACGTCTTCAACCCGAACGTGGTGAACGTCGCTCGCTTCGGCTTCGTGCGTTTTGACGGCACGCTCACCACCGTGAATCCCATTAACGGCTCCGACGTAGGTCTCACGACACCGCCGGGTATTCCGATCCTTCCCGGCATACAGGTTACGGGCCTTTTCACGATCGGGCCGCCGTTCCAGCCCGGCTACTTCGAGAACACCAACAACTTCATTTGGCAGGACACCGTTTCGATCGTTCACGGCCGTAACAACTTTCGCTTTGGCGCGGAAGCCAAGCGGACGCAGCTCGAAGTCGTGCCGTCCCAGCAAGCCGGCGATCTGATTTTCCTGAGTTTTCCGGATTTTCTGCTTGGCCAGAGCGGCACGCAGAATGGCAGCGGCCAGAGCAACATTTTCTATTCTTCCGTCGGCTCAGGAAATTTCCGGAAGGACGAGCGTTACACCGATCTGGCCGGCTTTTTCCAGGACGACATTCAAGTTTCGAGCCGCCTTACGATCAACGCAGGCCTGCGTTACGAATACTTCGGCCCTCCGGTGGAGATCAACGGCTTCCTTTCGAATTTCGATCCGTCGATCGCCACGGCGCAGGTTCCCGCGTCGGGCAGCTTCAGCGGCTTCGTGCTGTCTTCAAACTTCAAAGGTACAGCGCCGTCCGGCGTGACGATCGCGCACAACGCCGGTATGTGGAACTCCGATTATCACGACCTCGGCCCGCGTCTCGGCTTCGCCTACCGGCTCACGAACAATCCCACGCTCGTGCTGCGCGGCGGCTACGGCATCTATTACGAACGTCTCTCTGGCGAACTCGCGGCTCAGAACATCGGCGAACCGCCATTCTCGGTGACGCTGCGTTTGCAGGGCGCACAGAACACCGCAGCAACGTTCCAGGATCCGTTTAATCCCCAGGTACCAGCCCCGTCCGCGTTCCCGATATTTATCCCGCGAACGCCGGATAGCGCAATCTCCATCGCCGCGATTTCGCGCAACATCGTCAGCCCCTATACGCAGCAGTACAACCTCAACCTGCAATATCAATTTGGCGGGGACTACTTGCTGCAGGTCGGCTACGTCGGTTCAAAAACGACACATCTTGCCGCTTGTGTGGAATTCAACCAGGCGCTCATCGCCACGCCGGAAAATCCGGTAAATGGCGAAACAACGACCACGGTTGAGAACCTCACGCAGCGTTTGCCGTTCGCGGGAATTGCAGGCGGATCGTACATCTGCCAGTCGACCTTCGACGCGAACTACAATTCGCTGCAAGCGAGTCTCTACAAGCGATTCGGTCGTGGCCTCGAATTCCAGGCGGCATACACCTTCTCAAAAAATTTGGACTACGCCAGCGGTCTCGGAAATCTATCGTCTCTCGATCTCACTTTCCTGAGCAACGACCAGACCGACCCCCGCCAGGCTCGTGGGTTGAACGATTTCGATCGTGCTCACCGTTTCGTGCTGAACACCGTCTACTCGCCGCCCAATATGCGCTCGGGACCAGAAGCAGTGCGGGCGATGCTTTCGCACTGGCAATTTTCGGGAGTGATGGTTCTGCAATCGGGCTTGCCGATCACTCCGCTCGACAGCTCGGCGGGCTCCGTCTACGGAAACATCGTCGGCTTTACGCGCGCGAATTGCACTGGACTTAATCCAGCCTCGTCCGGTTCGGTAATCAGCCGCCTCAACGGCTGGTTCAATCCCGCTGCGTTTGCTCCGCCGCCCACGATTGGCGACGGCACCGGCTTCGGCAATTGCGGCGTCGGCATTCTGCGCGGGCCGGATCAGAAGAACCTCGATTTTGCCGTGACGCGCAATTTCTCGATCACTGAGCGCAACAAGATCCAGTTCCGCGCCGAATTCTTCAACCTCTTCAACACGCCGAATTTCGGACTACCCGAGACCGATCGCAACGCCGGCCCGGCCTTTGGCGTGATCACATCTTCGGCATCGAATCCGCGAATCATTCAGTTCGCGCTCAAGTACCAGTTCTGAAGGACACACATTCAAAGGACCGCTCATGACCCAAACACAGGCCCCGGAAACGCAACTCATCGACCCGCTGCTGCACGATTTCGAAATGCCACTCGAAGCGACGTACTACCCGCTTGGGTTTCCGGTGCGGATCGCGACAAATTGCAGCGACATCCTGCTCGCCGCGGAGGAAAGCTGGGGCCGCTTTCGCGAAATGCACGCGGTGCCGGCGGCGCATATGCGCATCGGCATTCTTGATGGCGGGCCGTCGGAGTGTCCGGGCGATCCTGTGGTGCGCGAGCAGCGCAGCCTCCGCGCGCGTGTTTCCGACGCCGAGAATTTCGCCTACAGCGACCTGCGCAACCGCTTTGCGTTTGCCTGGCTCACGCGGGCCACGGTCGTGAACCGTCCGTACTTGCGTTGGCATTACATCGAAGGAATTTCCTGGGATTTACTCGAGACTTATCTCACGCCGGTCCACGGCGGCTGCGTCCGCTTTGAAGGAAAAGGCGTGCTGATCTGCGGCGATTCCGGCGCGGGCAAATCGTCGCTCACTTATGCGTGCGCGCGGCGCGGTTGGACGTTCATGGCCGACGATTCCTCAAATCTCGTTCGTGGTCGAGCGGGCGCGTACGTTGTCGGTAATCCCTACACGATTCGCTTTCGCGAATCGGCGATTGGACTTTTCCCCGAGCTCGCTGCGCAGGCGCTCACTCCCCGCTTGAGCGGCGAGTTGTCGATCGAGCTTTCGACGTCGAGCATCCCCGAAATTCGCACGACTCTCGAAAGCTCGGTCGACTACATCGTGTTTCTGAACCGCTCGATCGCCGGGCCCGCTCGCCTCGCTCCGTTCTCCAAAGACGACGCGTTCCGCTGGCTCGAAAAAGTAATCTGCTGCCGCGAAAAGGACATCGTCGATGGCCACAAAAACGCCCTGCGGAATTTGCTTTCGGCACAGGTATTCGAGCTGCGCTACAGCGACTTTACATCGGCTATCGACCGCCTTGAATCGCTCGTGCAGACCGGAGCCTAGCGAATTTCCGCCTTCGGACTCGTGTCCATGCCAAGCACACGGAAACCCCGGATTCCCAGCCACTGCGCTGCGATGCTCGCCGCGCTTCAGTTTCAGGATGCGCGTCCGGAAGGTCTTCGTTCTCTAACCACCGAAGATTGGGACGAACTGCTCACGCGAGCCGAATTTGCGCGGCTCATGATTCCGCTTAGTCAGACATGTCCTGAATTCCTGCCGGATTGGGTTCTCGCTCGCGTGGAGCGCAACATCGCAGCCACCGCCGAGCGCTTCGAGCGGATCAAATCCGACTACGCTGCCATCGCCGCGGCGCTCGAAAAAGCGGGCGTCGGCCATTTGATCTTGAAGGGCTTCGCGCTTTGTCCGGACTTTGTTGCGCATCCCCGCTTCCGCATGCAGTCCGACATCGACATCTTTTGCCCACCCCGCGAAGTCGAGCGCGCCGTCGAAGCCCTTCACGGTATCGGCTACGAAACGCGAACCGACGGCGACTATCTCCTCGGCCATCACCTTCCGCCGCTCGCGAAGAAATCAAACTGGAAATGGCGCGGCGACCTGTTCGATCCCGAGCTCCCCATCGCGCTCGAAATGCACTTCCGCTTTTCCGACGAAGTCCTCGAACGTTTTCACCCGAAAGGGCTCGAAGACTTCTGGGATCGCCGCGTGGTTCACCAGATCGACGAAATTGCGTTCCCAGCGCTCTCGACCGTGGATCATTTCGGCTACTCCGCGCTTCACGTTGTCCGCCACCTGTTCGAAGGCATGACGCCGATCTATAGCGTCTACGAAATTGCGCGCTTTCTCGATCGCCACTCCGCGGACGACGCGCTCTGGAACGATTGGCGCACGCTGCACGACGATTCCGCGCGTTCGCTGGAAGCCGTCTGCTGCAAGCTCGCTCAGGAATGGTTCGGTTGCAGTTTGCACCCCGCCGTGCAGCAGGAAGTCGACTCGCTGCCCGAGGGCGTCGGCTCGTGGTTCCGCGTCTACGCCAACTCGCCTCTCGAAACGTGGTTTTCGCCGAATAAGGACGCCGTCTGGCTCTACGCCGCCATGTCGCCAACGGACCGTGAGCGCCGCGCGATCATTTTTGGCGGCCTGATTCCGCGCAAACTCCCGCGTTACATCGCGGAACGCTACGACCCCGACGCGCCGCTTGCCGCATCAACGCCAGACAAGTGGTCCCTCAATGGCGCGAAAAACTATCTTCGTTACGCGCACACTCGCGTGAAATTCCACGGCGGCACACTTCCCGGCGCGCTCTGGAGCGGCCTTCGCCTCTGGTGGGATGAGAAGGATCTGAGCCTGCAATACTGGACGTTCTTCAGCGCATCCTTCTTCTTCGATCTCGGGATGTTCATTTTCTTTTTCATGTTCAACCTTTTCCTGCTCGACTGTGGTTATCACGAGCAATTCCTCGGCCTCATCACTAGCGCCAGTGCCGTTGGCAGCGTCCTTGGCACCATCGTCGGTGGTCTCGTCGCGCAGCGATACGGCATACGGAATACACTGCTCTTCTGCTTCACGGTGGTGCCCGCTCTCTGCGCCGCGCGCCTGTTTTTCCTCGCGCACACGCCGCAAGTCGCTCTCGCATTCGTGATGGGCATTGTCGCCACGATGTCCGCTGTCTGCTACACGCCGTCGCTCGCGCAAACCACCACCACGCGCAACCGCACCTTCGCCTTCAGCCTCGCGACAGCCACGCTCATCGGCGTGGGCACGATTGCCGGCCTCTTCGGTGGTCATCTTCCCGGATGGATCGCGCACTTCCGCCCGCACGCCGCTGCGTTCGAACTGAAGCGCGGCGCGCTCCTCGTTTCTTGCGCGATCATGCTCATCGCCCTCGGGCCCACACGCCGCCTGAAACTCACGCCGGTGCCTGCCGCGGAACGAAAGCTCTACCCGCGCAATCCATTCCTCCTTCGTTATCTGCCCGCGATCGCGATGTGGGCCATCGTGACCGGCTCGTTCAGCCCGTTCTTCAACGTCTATTTCTCGCAGCACATCAGGATGCCGGTGGAGAACATCGGCGCGGTCTTTTCCGCTTCCAACATTTCGCAAGTCATCGCTGTGCTTGCAGCGCCGGCCATCCTGCGAAAGTTCGGACTGGTCACCGGGACGATGTACATGCAGATCGCCACGGCCATCGGTTTCGTCTTTCTCGCCGTTGCACCTGGCGCGACATCCGCCGGAGCGATCTACGTGTGTTTCGCCGCCGTGCAGTGGATGAGCGAGCCGGGCCTCGAGACGCTCTTGATGAATCAAATGTCGCCCTCCGAGCGTAGCGGCGCCTCCGCGCTAAATCTTTTTGTTTCGTCCATCGTGCAAGCGGTCGTCGCGGTCATCGCCGGCTCGGCGTTTGCGCGGTTTGGATATCCCACAACGCTCGTCGCCATCGCTGGATTCGCGATAGCCGCGGCGTTCTCGTTCCGCGTGCTCCTAGGCGCGTGGAATGAACGCGATCGCGCTACATACATTTCCCTAGGGAAAATGCCTGAGCCTGTGCCCGAAGCCACTGCGGATTCAATTTAGTGACAATTTGACAATGTGTTGACAACTAAAGATTTCCGCCGAAGTCCAATGCAACTGACTGAAGAGCACGAACGAAGGGATTGCATTTCGTCACAGGCTCTTGGAGCCCTACCGCTCTCGGTCACCATCGAAGGGTGCTGGAAAGATATGCGTCGCGATGGGATCTGTCGCGGGTTTCAGTCGGCAAAATTTAATGAAGAGTACCCATTTTAGTCGCAGGGCTCTTGGACGCATTGTCCGCGCCGCTGCAATCGTTACACTCGCGCTATCCATGTATGCGGGTGCGCGTGCGCGCGCGCAAAATCAAAATGCTGGCACGCGCGCGAACGCTGCACCGCAATCCGACCTCGGCCGCGACAACCTGAGTCACGTCGCCGCCTCTGCGACGGAACTTAAAGCCGTCCTGCTCAAAGACACCGGTCTCCTTGTCGAGTTGAAGCGCTGGGTCGCGAAAGACGCCACCGATCACGGCCAGATCGTCAGCGACGCGGATCTAACCAACGACGCGATTTTCGACCGCCTCGAAACAGACAGCCAGTTCCGCTCCATTGCGACAAGCCTCGTGCAGCGTTACGGCTATCTTATGCCGCAGTTTAATCCGGAATCCGAACTTGGCAAGGAACGCGAGCTGATCACGCAAGAGCGCGCGAAATGGCTAGCGCAAAATCAGGAGGAGGAACTCGCCGCCGATCGCCAGCGCACTCGGCAGCAGAATTTCGATACGACGCGTTATTGCGATCCGCAGTTCGATCCCGATTGCAACCCGCAGCCTTCAAACTCGCGCCAGCCGCGGAACAGTGGGCAACCGAATCAGCCTCTGAACGGAACGCCCGCGACAGGCGGAGCGCCCTATCCTCAGAATCAGCCTCAGGTGCCTAACGATCAGCAGGACAACCAGCAATCACAGCCGCCGAGCCGGCTAATGCAGACCGCACTCGGCGGCAACCAAAGTTCCGCGCAGCAACTCGGCGATCGCCTCGTCAACGCGCAATCGCTCTATGGCCTCGGCGAAGGCAACGATTCCAACGCTTTCGACCAAATGATGCGCCAGCCCAACGGCGTTGGCAGTGAGGGCGGCGAAGACGACTCGCTATTCGGCGGCGACGCATCGGGAGCGGTGCAATCCAGCATCGGTCGCGAGTTTGGCTCCGGAGCGGGCGCTGGACTCGGAGGCGGCGGCATGGAGCTCGATGGTGCCAGCGCCGCTCTTGCGAGTGCTGGAATGTTTTCCGGGCGTGATAACAGCGAGAACGCGATGTCCTCGCAGCCGCGGATGAATCCCTACTACGTGCCCGCCTCGCTCGGCAAGCGCCGTTCGCGAGAAGACGCGCTGATGCAGCCCATTGAAATGCTGCACACGCAAAACCCGTACGACAACATCCCTTCGCTTTACGACATGTATCTGCAAGCCATTCCGCGTCCCGCCACGCCGCACCGCTTCGGGTCCGAAGTTTTCGAAAACGGTACGCGCGATCCGCAGATGATCCCTATGGATCTTCCCGTTGGCCCGGATTACGTCGTCGGTCCCGGCGACGGTCTTTCGATCGATCTCTGGGGCGGCGTGTCGCAGCGGCTGTTTCGCACCGTCGATCGCGAAGGCCGCGTAAGCCTGCCTGAAGCCGGCCCCGTGCTCGTCAGCGGCAAAAGCCTCGCGGACGTTCAGCAGAATTTGCAGCAGATCCTGCGCACCCAGTTTCGCGACGTCTCCGCTGAAGTCTCGCTCGCACGCCTGCGCACGATTCGCGTCTATGAAGTCGGCGAAGTCGCGAACCCCGGCGCGTACGACATCAGCTCGCTCTCGACGCCGCTCAACGCGCTATTCGCTGCCGGCGGTCCGACGCAAAAAGGATCGCTGCGCCTGGTGAAGCACTACCGAGATGGCCAACTCATCCAAGTTGTCGATCTTTACGATCTCCTGCTCCGCGGCGTAAATACCAACCTCGGCCGCCTCGATAACGGCGACACGATTCTCGTTCCGCCCATCGGCTCACAAATCACTGTGGAAGGCATGGTCCGCCGCCCGGCGATTTACGAGCTGCGTGACGAGCACGATCTCGCCGAAGTGCTGGAACTTGCCGGCGGCCTGCTGCCCGCTGCCGCACTCAGCCATATCGAAGTTCAGCGCCTCGTCGCGCACGAAAAGCAGACGATGCTCACCGTCGACATTCCTCCCGGCGGTGAGACGGGCGATCTGACTGCGAAGCTCAAAACCTTTCAGGTGCAGGATGGTGATCGCGTGCGCGTGTTTCCCATCGCGCCCTACAACCAGGACGCCATCTACCTCGACGGCCACGTTCTTCGCCCTGGCAGATACTCGTACCACGACAACATGCGCGTGACCGACGTTATCGCGTCTTACAAAGATCTGCTTCCTGAACCCGCGGGCCGTTACGCCGAAATCATTCGTCTGAATCCGCCGGACTTCCATCCGTCGGTCGAGAACTTCGATCTTGCTGACGCGCTCGCGAATCCATCCGACGCGCCGCTACTCAAGCCGATGGATACGATTCGCGTCTACAGCAAATTCGATTTCGAAAATCCGCCTACGGTTTCCGTATGGGGTGACGTTCGCCAGCCCGGCACCTACCGCACTTCTGGGCAGATTCGTCTCGTTGATGCCGTCCAACTCGCCGGCGGCCTCGGCCCCGACGCGCAACGCGAAGATGCGCAGGTGTTTCGCTACTTGTCCGACGGAAAATTCAAAATCTTCAGCGTCGATCTCTCGCAAGCGATTGCCGGAGATCCGAACGAAGACATCAAACTTCAACCGCGCGATCGCGTGCTCATTCACAAAAATCCCGACGCCGCGAATCCTGCCACGGTGTACGTGCAAGGAGATGTAGCCCGGCCAGGCCGCTACCCACTCACCACGAACATGACCGTGGGAGATTTGATTCGGGTGGGCGGCGGCCTGAAACCCAGCGCCGACACGACGTTCGCCGACCTCACCCACTTCGAATATTCGAATCAGAAATCGCTCGAGGGGCAGCATGAAGTTGTCGCGATTTCCACGGCGCTAGCGAAAAATCCAGATTCGCCCGTCGCGATGCACAACGGCGACGTTCTCACTATCCGCGAGCTGCCGGGTTGGAGCGACCTGGGCGCTTCGATCACCGTGAAGGGCGAGGTCACCAGTCCCGGCACGTATGGTATTCGTCCCGGCGAGCGTTTGAGTTCGATTCTTGAACGCGCCGGTGGGTTCCAGGCTAACGCATATCCGTACGGTGCGATTTTGCGCCGTGTGCAGGTGCGCGACCTGGAATCTCGCGATCAAGACGCGATGATCATGCGCGTCAAGGACGAGCAGTCGCAGCTGCAGCTTCTGCCCGATACCGATCCTGACAAGAAAAAAGCCAAGGACCAGGCGCTCGAGCAATGGCAGATCGCGCTCGAGCAGCTAAGTTCCAATCCGCCGTCGGGTCGCGTCGCGATCCGCATCTCCACGGACATCAGCCGTTGGAAAGGCACCGTTGCCGACGTTCAGGTTCGCGCCGGCGACGTGATCGAAATTCCGAAGACGCCGAGCTACGTGATGGTCACTGGCCAGGTCTTCAATCCGACCGCTGTTTCTTACCGGCCGGGAAAAAGCGCGCAGTGGTATCTAGGCCAGTCCGGCGGTCCTACCCAGCTTGCTAACAAGAAAGCAATTTTTGTGATTCGCGCTGATGGATCTGTAATCGGCGCGAGCCAGGGACTGTGGAGCGGCGAATCGCTCAACTCCCAACTCCGTCCCGGCGACACCGTCGTGGTGCCGGAGAAGGCTATCGGTGGCGGTGTGCAATGGCAGACCGTGTTCCTTGCGGCTCAGGTTGCGTCGTCGATAGCGAGCGCCGCGTTTATCGCCGCGCATTACTGAGAAGTGCCATGAAATTTAGCTGGGAGGCATGGGTGTCGATTTCTCTATTGGCGTTGATTGTGGCAGGCGCGGCTCCGGCTGCGAGTGCCGACCCGCGACCGCAGAGTACGGCTGCGCCCACGCACGCGAATAACGGCGCGCAAAACGCCGATGAAGCGCCAACAAAGCCTGCGCCGAAGCAACGCGATGTTTCCGAAGCGCAATACGACCAACGAAACAAAAATCTCGCTCTGCGTGCCATCGAACGCTTTGCCGCAGATCAACGCGACATCTGGACCAGCCCCGCAAAGCTTCGCGTTGCGGATGCCGACTGGCTCCTGCCGCTCGGCCTCGCCTCGGCCGCCTTTTTCGCCACGGACACCGAAACCAGCAAACACCT
>JBEKJW010000085.1:0-24389 GCA_050011035.1 Candidatus Acidiferrales bacterium | reverse complement strand
GTATTCGAGTTCAGCTTCGCCGACGCATCCCTCACATTCGACGACGCGTCCCTCAAATTGTTAAACAAGCTGTCGTCCTGTACGAATTTCCCAAGCGATCCTTTCCCCGCCCGCACATCGCTCAGCACCGCATTTCCATTCTCCAAAAAATTCTTCGCACTGTTGTACGCCGCCGGGTCGTACACCAACTTCCCCACGGTGCCCTTCTGTTCCTTCACCGCGTCGAGTACAGTTCCAGACATCGAATCCAAATTTGCCGCCGTCGCATTCAAGTGGTTGTACAGAGCCGGATCGTTGATCAGCTTCCCTACCGTCCCGTTGCCGGAGTGAATCTGATCCGCCACGCCCGTCAAATCCGTCGATAGCACTGTCAACTTGTCCATCAGAGCTGTGCCGCGCGACACCATCGCTGCCATTCCAACCTCACTTGCGCCGGGAACCGTCGAGTTCGGCTGCAGCGGGTCGCCGGTGAGGCCTCGCGTGATTGTGACGTAGCGGTTGCCCAGCAGACCTTCGGTGATGAGGCTGGCCTGCGAGCTGGTCCGAATTTCATCCTTGTAGCGCGAGTCGATCCGCATGGTGAGCTGAATGCTGTCGTCGCGTCCCGTCGGCTTCGGATTAATGCGGATGTTTTCCACGGTTCCGACGTCGACGCCATCCAGCCGCACCGGCGCTCCCGCCGCCACGCCTTCCACTTCCGGCAGATACGTGTAGAGGCGATACTTCGGCCCTAGGCTCCCCGCGCCGGTCACCCAAAAAATCCCGACCGCCAGAGTCACCAGCCCCGCCAGCACGAACACCCCGACGCGAAGTTCGCTCCAGGTAATCTGCTTGCGCTGCGCCATCGACTTGCCTCCTGAGCTTCCGCCGTTACCTGTGCCGTTCGATTATTCCGCCGACGCGAGAAACTTCTTCAGATACGGATCTTCTGTCTTGAGTAAGTCGTCCACCGCGCCTTCAAAATAAATCACGCCTTCGTGCAGCACTACCACGTTTGTCGGCTGCGGCTTCAATCCTGCCGCGTCCCTGTTGCTCGACGCGTTCGTTTTTACCGGGACTACGCGCGTTCCATCCTCACTCATCTCCATCGTGCCCGAATGCACCACTTTGCCAGTCGCTTTATCGAACCGGTAGTTTGCAAGACCAAACGCATCCTGCACTCGATGCGTCGCGAGCATCGACGTCACGTCCTGTAAGTCCCGTCCCCGGAGTATCAGGTTAATGATGGTTTGTGAGGTCACTGGGTCCAGGCCGGCTGTGGGCGAATCGTAAAACACGATTGGCGGCTTGTCGATAAGCGCTCGTGCAATAGAGACGCGGCGGCGCATGCCGCCCGAAAGTTCCGCCGGAAACCGGTCGATCGCGTGCTCCATCTCGACGAATTTCAGCGACTCCACCACTCGCTCGTGGATCTCGGTTTCTTCCGTGTTCTCCTCTCGCAACCGGAACGAGACGTTGTCCGCCACGTCCATCGAATCGAATAGCGCTCCTTCCTGAAACACGAATCCCATCTGCCGGCGGAATTGCAGCAGGTCTTTCTCATTCATCGCGCTCACATCGTGCCCCATCACCGTCACGGTTCCTTCATCGGGACGGATCAGGCCCGCCGCCATCTTCATCAGCACCGTTTTTCCGGTGCCTGTTTCGCCAAGCAGAACTTTCGTTTCCCGGGGCTGAACCTGAAAAGACACACCACGCAGGACTTCGTAGCCTTCCGAACTGAGGTGGATATCGTTGAATCGAATGAGCGGGTCGCCAGGAACGACGCTATCAGGTGAACGCCCATTTTCAGCCGGCGTAGCGGCACGCGTCATGGCCCGAATTATAGCCTGACCTGCGTACGAAGCATCCCTCGCAATCGTCACTTTTCCGGCGTCGCACCCTAAGCTCTCTATAACGGCGCGCGTTCCCACGCTAGCTCGCTCGGCGCCGTTACGTTAGAATCTACGCTTTGCCCATCGCTCCTAAAGCCAACTGACGATGCTCCGATTCGTGACAGCGGGTGAATCCCACGGCCAGGCGCTCATCGCGTGGATCTCCGGTTTTCCCGCCGGCGTTCCAGTCGATCTCGCTTTCATCAACCGCGAACTCCACCGCCGCCAGCTCGGCTTCGGCCGCGGTGGCCGCCAGCGCATCGAGAAAGACGCCGCCGACATTCTCGCCGGCGTCCGTCACGGCAAGACGATCGGCGCTCCCATCGCCGTCCGCATCGAGAATCGCGATTGGAAAAATTGGGAGAAAGCTCTCCCCGTCGAGGAAGTCGAAGACGCGCCTCTAGCCGAGGGTGAAAAGCGCCCCGATCGCCCGCTAACCGCTCCGCGCCCGGGCCACGCCGATCTTCCGGGCTCGCTGAAATTCAATCTTCACGACGCGCGCTACATCCTCGAACGCGCATCCGCCCGCGAAACTGCCGCCCGCGTCGCCGCCGGCTCGTTCGCAAAACTCCTCCTCCGTGAATTCGGCATCGAGATCCTCAGCCACTCCATCGCAGTCGGCCATGTCAAACTCGAACGCGATGCCACCTGGCCAGAAATCGTAGCCGTCTGCGAAGATCTCGAATCCCCGCTCCGCTGCGTCGACACTGCCACGCAAGAGCGCATGAAAGCCGAAGTCGATCACGTCCTCCGTGCCGGTGATTCCGTCGGCGGCATTTTCGAAGTCGTCGCCCGCGGCGTCCCTCCCGGCCTCGGCACTCATGTCCAGTGGGATGAAAAGCTCGACGCTCGCATCGCCCGCGCCGTCATGTCCGTTCAAGCCGTCAAAGCCGTCGAACTCGGCTCCGGCGTCGCAAACGCCGCGAGCTACGGCTCAACCGTTCAGGACGAAATCACCTACGACGCCGCGCGCCACCGCTTTGATCACACTTCCAATCGCGCCGGCGGCCTCGAAGGCGGCATTACCAACGGTTCAGACATCGTCGTCCGCGGCTACCTGAAGCCCATCTCCACGCTTCGCCGCGCGCTGATGACCGCCGACCTCCAAACCAAAGAATTGATCAAAGCCGCCTATGAGCGTTCCGACGTTTGCGTCGTCCCCGCCGGCGGTGTCGTCGGCGAACACATGGTCGCCTTCGAAATCGCCGCCGCGTTTCTCGAAAAATTTGGCGGAGACTCGCTCGTTGAGACCCGCCGGAATTTCGACGGCTACCAAAAGCAGCTCGACGCGTTTTAAAATGGAAGCACGCCGTTCCCGAAGAGGTAACTTGAAGAGATGATTCACCCGATTGTGAAGTATGGCGACCCCATTCTTGAGCAGCCCACCAAGCCCGTCGAAAAATTCGACGAAGACTTTCAGGGGCTCATCGCCGATATGTTCGAGTCCATGTACGCCGCGCAAGGCGTGGGACTCGCCGCGCCGCAAGTCGGAGTCGGCCTTCGCGTCACCGTGATCGACGTTTCGAACGGCAAGAATCCTGAAGCCAAGCTCGTCTGCGCCAATCCGAAAATCGTTTACACCGAGGGCGAACAGCGCGAAGAGGAGGGCTGCCTCTCGCTTCCCGGTTTTCGAGGCTACGTCGCGCGTCCCCAGTACGTCACCATCCGCGCGCAGGACGTCACCGGAAAAGAATTCGAAATGCGCGGTGAAGGTCTACTCGCCCGCGCCTTCTGCCACGAGATCGATCACCTCGACGGCGTGCTTTTCATCAATCACCTCAGCCTGCTCAAGCGCGACATGATCAAGCGCAAGATCCGCAAAATGAAGAAAGCGGGCGAGTGGTAGAAGCGACGTGCCGCTCAGGATCATTTTCTGCGGCACACCCGCCTTTGCGGTTCCCTCGCTCGTCGCGCTTGCGTCGCGCCCAGAATTCAAAGTCGAAGGCGTCGTCACCCAGCCCGATCGCCCTTCCGGTCGCGGTCAGGCGCTCACCAAGTCGCCCGTAAAACTCGCCGCCGAAGAACGCCGCATCCCGGTTTTTCAGCCCGCCAAGATCAAAACGCCCGAAGGCCTCGGCTATTTTGAAAAAGCAAAGCCCGACGTTGTCGTCATCATCGCCTACGGCCAGATCATCTCCACGCAACTTCTGGCCATCCCTCGCCTCGGCTGGGTCAACGTTCACGGCTCCCTGCTTCCGAAATATCGCGGCGCCGCTCCGATTCACTGGGCTATCGCCAATGGCGAAACCGAAACCGGCCTCACCACCATGCAAGTCGAAGCCGGCCTCGATACCGGCCCGATGCTGCTGAAATACAAAGCGCACATCGCTCCAGACGAAACGTCGCCCGAACTCTACGAGCGTCTCGCCCAAGCCGCCGCTCCTCTCATCGTAGAAACCCTCACCGGTCTTGAAGCCGGCACGCTCACGCTGACGCCACAGGACAACGCCCAAGCGACCTTCGCGCCCATTCTAAAAAAAGAAGACGGCCGCATCGATTGGTTCCGAACCTCCGCCACAATCTACGACCGCATGCGCGGCTTCCAGCCCTGGCCCGGCGCATTCACCACTTTCCGCGGCGCACAGTGCTCGCTCTCGGGCAAGCCCGTCGTCTGCGAATCGTCCGGCGATCCTCCCGGCACGATCTCACTCCGCAACGACGCGCTCTTCGTCGAATGCGGCCACGGCACCACGCTTCGCGTCGACTCCGTGCAGCGCGAAGGCCGCAAACGCATCACCGCCCGAGAATTTACAAATGGCGAACGCATCGCCGCCGGTGAATCCTTTGGCGGTTAGCGCGGCTCGCAAAATCGCCTTTGAGGTTCTCTCCCGCGTCGCCGCCGAAGACGCTTACGCCTCCGACCTCCTTCACGCGCGCCTCGACGCCTCCGTCAAACCCGAAGACGCCGCCCTTGCCACCGAAATCACCCTCGGCGTTCTCCGCTGGCAGCGTCTGCTCGATACTCTTCTCGCCCGCCACACGAAAAAACCGATCCAGCGCCTCGATGTGCCCGTCGCCATCGCCCTCCGTATCGGCCTCTATCAAATCCGCTTTCTCGAACGCGTTCCTGCCCGCGCCGCCGTCAGCGAATCCGTCGAACTCGTCAAGTTCGCCCGCAAAACCTCTGCAGCTACGCTCGTCAACGCCGTCCTGCGCCGCTGCGCCGACGAATCGAAAATTCCCGCCGAAACTCTGCTCGCCGCCGCACAGCGCGAAGCCACACGCGCCACTTGGCTTGCGGTTCTACACTCGCATCCCACGTCGCTCGTCGAACGCTGGCTCGCGCAATATGGCGAATCGAAAACTGTCAGCATCCTCGAAGCGAACAATCGTGCCCCGCGCGTCTCGTGTCACGCCACCGATGAATCGCAGCGCGACGCCGTCATCGCTGCGCTGCAAAGCTCCGGCCTTCGCGTCGAACCCGGCACGCTCCTCCGCGACGCGTTCTCCGTCAGCGGCGGCAGCGTCTCTCGCAATGAAGCCTTCCGCTCCGGCGCGCTCTCCATCCAGGACGAAGCCTCGCAAGCCGTCCCGCTTCTCCTCGCCGTCGAACGCGGCCAAAAAGTCCTCGATCTCTGCTGCGCTCCGGGCGGCAAGACGGCCATTCTCGCTCACGCCGCCGGCGACAAAGGTCTCGTTATCGCCTCCGATCTCCACGCCCACCGCCTCCGCGCCACGCGCGATCAACTCGCTCGCGTCGGCGCGAAAAACGTCCGCGTCCTCCAGCTCGACGCGTCGAAGCCTCTTCCCTTCGCTCAAGAATTCGATCGCATCCTTATCGATGCACCGTGCTCCGGTACCGGCACTCTCGCCCGCCATCCCGAAATTCGCTGGCGCCTCACGCCCCAGCAGCTCGGCGGATTCAAATCCATCCAATCGTCGCTCGTAAGCTTCGCCGCCGAGAATCTTCGCGTAGGCGGCCGCCTCGTCTACTCCACCTGCTCGATCGAGCGCGAAGAAAACGAAGCCATCATCACCGCCGCTCTCGCCCCGCATCCCAAACTCAGGCGCGTCGCCGCCGCTGAAGCATCAGCTCCTCTCGCTGACAAACTTGCCGCAGGCATCGATCCCACGCAGCTCTTCGATCCCGACGGCCAGTTCCACACCCTTCCCGGCGCCTACGGCGCCGATGGATTTTTCGCCGCAGTCCTGGAAAGAGCTCGCTAGCCCCGCGCCGCGAGCGTGCTAGAGTTTTTCGCACCGGATTTTGGCACATAACTCATGACTCTTCGCGACCGACTGCAATGGATTTTCCGGATGGCGCTTCTGGCGTTCATCCTCACTTCCGTTGCATTTTTGAGCGCCATCACCGCGATGCGCTTTGCCATTCAAGGCCGCGAAGTTGCAATTCCTGACGTAGTCGGCAAAAAGAGCGAAGAGGCGCAAGGCATCCTGCAAGGCCGCGGCCTCGGCATGAAGATTGAAGATCGTCTCTACAATTCCGCGCCGGTCGACACTATCGTCCGCCAGAGCCCGGCCGCCGGTTCGCGCGTGAAAATCGGCCAGTTCGATCACGTAGTCGTTTCGCTGGGCCCGCAGAAAGCCACGATTCCCACGCTTACCGACCGCAGCATCCGCGCCGCACGCATCGAGTTGCTGCGTTCCGGCCTCCAGGCTGGCGAAATCTCAAGCGTCTATCTCCCCGGCTACGAAGACGACTCCGTGCTCCAACAAGATCCCGCGCCCGGCACCAGTGACGTCACCTCCCCTCACGTCGACATGCTCGTCTCGCTCGGCCCGCGTCCCGCCGCCTTCGTCATGCCGGACGTCATGGGCCTGAACCTGGTCGACGCCGAACAGCGCATCTCCGCCAGCGGCCTCCACATTGGCAAAATCAACGTAACCCCCGAACCCGGCGCCCTCCACGGCACAATCCTGGGCCAATCCCCCCTGCATGGCGGCCGCGTCGAAGTAGGCTCCCCAGTCGACCTCCAAGTGGCCGAGTAAGCCCGCAACAATCAGCGGCGTCGGTGGTGTGCTAGAATCCACGCGTTCATGGCCTACTCGCGCATCGAAATCCTCCCTTCCATTCTCGCTTCGGACTTCGCGAAGCTCGGCGAGCAAGTCCATATCGTCGAACAAGCCGGTGCCGACGCCCTTCACGTGGACATCATGGACGGCCACTTCGTTCCGAATCTCTCCCTCGGAATTCCCGTTGTGGAGTCCCTGCGGAAAGCAACCCGCCTACCGCTGGATGTGCATCTCATGATCGAGCAGCCCGAAGAGTTCATCGAAGACTTCGTCAAGGCCGGGGGTAATCGCATCCTGGTCCACGAGGAAGCCACGGTTCATCTGGACCGGGCGCTGGCGATGGTTCGGGAACTGGGTGCGGAAGCGGGAGCGGTGATCAATCCCGCGACGCCGGTGGGGATGCTGTCCGAAGTGCTGGATAAGGTGGACACCGTGCTGGTGATGTCGGTCAATCCCGGCTTCGGCGGACAAGCCTTCCTGTCCAATTCTTACGAGAAAATTCGGCAGTTGCACGAGCTACGCAGGCGGTATAATCGGTCTTTCCGCATTGAAGTGGATGGGGGCGTCGATAGCGAGAATATCGCTCAACTGGCTCAGGCGGGCGCAAACTCCTTCGTGGCGGGCACATCGATCTTTCACACGGCCGATCCAGCGGCTGCAACGCGGAACCTGAAGAGGCTCGCTACCGACGCGGTGAGCCTGAAGACTTAACCTCAGCGATTTAAAGGGCTGGATATCACAAGATGATTTCTTCGAGATTGGGCTTCTTGCGCAGTTCGCTTTTGCCTTACGCCGCACTTTCCCTTTTCTTCTTTATCGGCCCCGCCGCCCACGCGCAGGTTCCCCAAGCGCAGACTGGCGGCAGCGGTCAGAGCGACGCAGATACTCCGCCGCCCGCTCCCGCCGACGACAAGGCGACCGACGCGACCAAGCCCGCGGATAGTTCGGCAAAGCCCGCCGACGGCACCACGACGACTACGCCAGCTGCTAATGACGCGACCACTTCGAGCGCGACTCCGGCAGCGGCGAATAGCGCAAATGGTTCCAGCTCAAACGGCACGGCGGCGAAAAAGCACAGCAAAATTCCCTTGAAGGACAAACTCACCAAGTCCGACTCGGATTCAAAGAAGAAGCCCGAAATCATCAAGACCAAGGACACCCCGAAAAAACCGGCGGACACCAACGGCGGGGCCGAGCCAGACAAAGTTCTCTACGATCGCGCGAACGACGACTTGAAGCACGGGCGCTACACCGAAGGCCGCCTGGCGCTGCAAACCCTGGTGAACACCTACCCAGACAGCGAAACCGGCAACATGACTCAGGCGATTCAGGAATACAAAGACTTCCAGACGTTCTTCCCCTTCCTCGAGAACGAAGCGTCCTACGCGCAAATGCAAGTGGGCCTGGCGCATTACCACATGATGGAGAAGTCCGATCGCGACACGACGCAAGCGCAGCAGGCCGAAGACGAGTTCCAGGCATTCATGCTGAAGTATCCGCAGAGCCCGCTGGTCCCGAAAGCGGAACAGTATCTTCGCGATGTGCAGGAAGTGCTGGCGGACGGCGAATTCAAAATCGCGTATTACTACTACTACACGAAGCAGGATTACCGAGCGTCCGCGGCGCGCCTGGTCGAACTCAGCGACCGCTACCCGCTCTACAGCCAGAACGATCAGGCCCTCTGGATGCTCGGCGACATCTACGACCGCGCGCGCCAGATCTCGAAAAATGAAGACGACAAAAACCACTGGGCTGACCTGGCGGCGAAGTGCTACGACCGCATCCTCACCGACTATCCGCTCTCAAAGGAAGCCGGCGACGCGAGCGCGCGCCTCAAGGCGATGAACAAGCCGGTCCCTGCCGCCGATCCGGCCGCCCTCGCGCGCGAACAGCAGCAGCTCGCCTTCGAAAAAGAACACAAGCAGAACGCCGTGATGAAGAACGGCATGAGCATGTTGAAGAGCAATCCAGACACGACCATGGCGGCGCGCTACGGAACGCCGCAGATGAATCCTCCGGACGATGCCGTCTCGGCCACCGAAGTTCTGAAGCCCGGCGCGCAGGGTCCCACATTCACCGTGACGGGTTCGGGCGGCGGACGCGGCGCCGAAGATTCCGGTACTGGCGGCACCGACGTGAAGGTCGAGGACGCCACCGCCACGGGACACTCGGTTGACCCGAATGCGGACGCGCAGACCGCAGTTGGTGCCGAAATCATTACCCCCGTCAACGATCGCGCACAACCGACTTCGGATGCCCCCGCGCAGCCGCGCGCCGAAGTTCCAGCGACGAACGAGCCGCCTGCCGCAACGACTTCGACGCTCGATAACAACGCGGCGGCGGCAGGTGCGGGCAGCGCGTCAAGTGCCGTTGGTGCCCCTCCCCCGGCGGTCACGGGCAGCCCTGCAACCGCAACAACCGAAAGCAGTTCCGGCACGCCTGCGGGCGCCGCATCCGGTACGTCCAGCTCTTCACAGAAGGCTCCCGCGGAGAGCACCGCTTCACCCGATGCGAACACCGCGAAGGCGTCGACCGCGGCCGATTCTTCCGGCGAATCCACCAGCAAAAAAAAGAAGGGCGTGAAGAAAATTTTGCCGTGGTCCAAGGGCCAGTAGAAAACCTGTTAACTCCCTGCTAACACCCGGAGCACTCCTGTACCTCGACTTTATTGACCTCACCTTGCCGGGGTGCTGGAATAGACTGCGTGCCATAGTAGGCGCAGGCGTGTCGCATTGGGGTGCCACGCAAGGGGATCACAGTGCCCAGGATTTTGGTCGCGGACGATAATACAAACATCCAAAAAATGGTCACGCTCGCGTTTCAAGAACGCGGCGTCGACGTCGTGGCAGTGGGCAACGGCGAAGCTGCCGTACGCCGCATTCCCGACGCGAATCCCGACCTGGTTCTTGCCGACGTATTCATGCCGGTTCGCAACGGCTACGAAGTTTGCGAGTTCGTGAAGAAAGATTCCCGCTTCGCGCAAGTCCCCGTCATTCTTTTGGTCGGTGCTTTCGATCCGCTCGATGAGCGTGAGGCGCGTCGCGTGGGCGCCGATGGCGTTCTGAAGAAGCCGTTCGTCCCGCCCGATCCGCTGATCGCAATGGTGATGTCGGCGCTGGAAAAGAATCCGAAGGTGATGGCCGAGTGGGCGAAGCAGAAGGAAGCCGCTGCCGCCGCTGCGGCGCCGCCACCGCTGCCTGTACTCGAGAATCCTGCCAAGGCTGAACCGAAACCTCTGCCGCACTTCCCCGAGCCGACCGCCGAAGAAGCTGCTGTGATCTACGGCTTTGGCAAAGGCGTCCGTGGTCTTGATGCCGATGAGGAAGAAGCCGGACGCGAAGAGCCTCCAGCGCCCGCTGCGCCGAAGGTTGTCGCGAAAGAGGAAGAACACTCGCACAAGCCGTCCGCGCCCGCGAAGAATACCGTCTCCGGGCTGGAATTCGACGACGAGAACTTCGACGGAATGGAGACGGCCACCGATCGCCGTCGCGCGAATACCGATTTCGAAGTTCCCGAGAACGTTGGCTCCGATCCGATTTACTCTTACGGACGCGACTTCGAACCGATCACGTTCCCTTCGGAGAAAGACGTTCCGCCAAAGCACGTGAAGGAGAATGCCCCGGCCCCTGATGCTGTGGCCGAAGAGCCTGCTGCGGCAAAGTTCGAAGAAAAGATTGAAGCGAAGGCCAAGCAACTCGAAGCGCCTGCGCCGGTAGCTGAGGCCAAGCACGACGAGTCGACGGATTGGGACATCCGCCCGGCGTCCGAAGTTGCGGCGCAGGTGGAAGCGGCTGTCGCCGCGGCGCCTGCGGTAGAAGAGATCAATCCGGTGGAATTGGTTTCGGGTGAAGTCGCGCAGGAAGAGGCGCCGTCGCCTTTCACGCTGTCCTCGACGTCGACGGCTGAGCCCGAGCCTGCGGTGGAACACTCGCCGGTGGCGGCACTGAAGTCGCTGCCGGAACGTGTGTACGATGAGCCGCGCGAGCAAGCACCTGCAATTGCTGCGTCGACGGAACCGCCAGTCGAAGAACACAGGACTGAATCGCATTTTGACGCGCAGGAATCGACGAGCCGTGGCGGCTGGATGGACATGATGTCTCCCGCGCCGTCCCAGCCTGCCTCGGCGCACTGGATGGAGTCGCTGGCGTCCAGCGAACCACACACGCAAGTTTCAGAGCAGCCGCTGGAAGTGGAGGCGACCGCACACGCTGCGGATCCTGCCCGGGCGGAAGCGAGCTATGAAGTTGCACCGGCTCCTGTAACGCAGCAGCCGTCCGAGATTGAAGCAAAGGCCGAAGAAGTTACCGCTACGGTTGAACCGGAAACGGCGGCCGTCCATGCGAGCGCCAGCGATTGGAGCGACCAGCTTGCGGCTGCCCCGTCGATCGATCTCGGTGGAAAGTTCGACACGGAGCCACGCAGCTTCGGCGAATCGACGCCGCAGTTTGGCAGCACTTCGTATCACTTCGCAACGAGCGAAAGCGCCGTCGAGCAGGAACATTTTGCAACGATCGAGAAGGATGAACCTGCGCCGGTAGTCGAGACGCCGACGGAATTGATGGTCTCTCCGGCCGATGCGCCGCGCGACGAAAGCGAACTCGAGCACGCACCGACCGAGCCGCTCTACGTGAACGAGGCTCTGGAGGCACCGGTAAGCGAAGTGGCGCAGGCGGAACCGTTGCCTGCGGTCGAACCGCAACCGGAACCCGCATTCGCGGAAGCTTTGGAGTCGCACGAAGGACTGCTCGAACCGACGCCGTCGTCGTTTTTTGAAGCATCTGAGTCCGCCGCGGCGATGGAAGAGGAATTCAGCGAGCGCATTCCAACGCTGCCGCCGACGAGCCGCGAATCATTGTCCGCCATTCCGTTCCTCGTGCCGCCGTCCGCAAAGGAAAATCATGCGACGAACGGGTCATCGGATAACGCGGTGGTTGACGACGTGGTGCGCAAGGTTCTAGAAAAGCTTCAGCCGCAGCTGCAGGAAATGCTCTCGCAAGGCATGAAGCCGTTGCTGGAAAACCTGATCCAGCACGAACTCGAAAAGAAAGATCGGTAGTACGTACTCGTTTCATCGCGGGCGTCCGTATTGTTCGATCCGGCGCCCGCGTTTTCTTTTCCAGTCCCTCCATCGCAAAACGACGCCTCCCAAGGGATTTGACGGAGCAGTTCCCCGCCGCTTATATTCATAAATTACTATCTCGCTGAAATCTCGCATGTAAGGAACACATGCCACTGGAAATACCGAAGGCATACGAGCCACAGGAGATCGAAGAGCGCTGGGCGCAAGCCTGGTTCGACGAAAAACTGTTTCGCGCGGAGAATTCCGGCACGCCCCGGAATCCGTCGAAACGCTTTTCGATCGCGCTTCCGCCGCCGAACGTGACCGGCTCGATCCACATCGGCCACATGCTCGAGCACACGCAGATCGACATGCTGGTGCGGTGGCACCGCATGCGCGGCGAACGAACGCTGTGGCTACCGGGAATGGACCATGCGGGCATCGCGACGCAGTTCGTCGTGGAACGCATGCTCGACAAGGAAGGGATCAAGCGTCAGGAATTAGGGCGCGAGGAATTTGAAAAGCGCGTTTGGAAATGGAAGGCGGAAAGCGGCGGGCAGATCAAGCAGCAGATGATTCGCCTGGGCGCGTCGTGCGACTGGACGCGTGAGAAGTTCACGCTCGAGCCGGCGCTATATCGCGCGGTGCTCGAAGCGTTTTTGCGTCTCTATAAGGAAGGCTTGATCTACCGCGGGCGGTACATCGTGAATTGGTGCCCGCGCTGCCAGACGGCGATCAGCGATCTGGAAGTCGTTCACAACGAGCGCATCGGAAACCTCTGGTATCTGCGCTATCCGATCATTGCCGCGCCCGCCAATGGGCCGCAATACATCGTGGTGGCCACGACCCGGCCGGAAACAATGCTCGGCGATACGGCGGTCGCAGTTCATCCGGAGGACGAGCGTTACCGCGGGCTGATCGGCAAGAACATCGCGTTGCCGCTAACCAAGCGCGAGATTCCGATCATCGCGGACACAGCGGTTGATCGCGAGTTCGGAACGGGCGCGGTGAAGATTACTCCGGCGCACGATCCTAACGACTTCGAGATGGGCAAGCGCCACAACCTGCCGCAGATCGACGTGATGAACGACACCGCGCACATGAACGAGAACGCAGGCGCGTACGCGGGGCTCGAGCGATTCGCGGCGCGCGGACGAATTTTGAAGGACCTCGAAGAGCAGGGTCTGATCGAGAAGATCGCCGAGCACACCCATTCGGTGGGCACGTGCGAACGCTGCAAGTCGATCGTCGAACCTCGCGTTTCCACGCAGTGGTTCATGAAGATGAAGCCGCTGGCCGAGGACGCCTACAAGGCGGTGACGGGCGGGTTCGGGGAGGCCGCGGAAATCGAAGTCGTGCCCGACAACCAGCGAACCATCCTCCTGCAGTGGTTTGAGAACATTCGCGACTGGTGTATCTCGCGGCAATTGTGGTGGGGACATCGGATTCCGATTTGGCATTGTGCTGATTGCAGCGAGATGGTCCCGGCGGAGGATTCGCAGGTGGAGATTGTGGACGGGCACGCGCGGGCGGCAGGTGTGCCGGAGAAGTGCCCGAAGTGCGGCAGCGCGAAGCTCGTCCAGGATAAGGATGTGTTGGACACGTGGTTCAGCTCGACGCTGTGGCCGTTCACGACGCTGGGCTGGCCGGACAACACCCAGGATTTGCAGGATTACTATCCGACGAATCTACTCATCAGCGGCTACGACATTCTTTTCTTTTGGGACTCGCGGATGATCATGATGGGCTTGCGTCTGTCGGGTGCGACCGGCGCGGGCGCGACGAACCCGCCTGTGACGGCCGCGAACGCCGCCGCGCGAATTCCCTTCCGGCGGCTGTACCTGCACTCGCTGGTGCGCACGGCGGAAGGCGCGAAGATGTCGAAGACGAAAGGGACCGGCGTCGATCCACTGCAACTGACGCAACAATACGGTACCGACGCGCTGCGTTACATGTTGGCGAGCATGGCTGCTCCCGGCACCGATATTGTCCTGAGCGAGGACCGCATCCTCGGCGCACGCGCGTTTGCGAACAAGATCTGGAACGCAGCGCGGTTCCTGTTTTTGAATTTGGAGAAGGCGCAGGTTGCGTCGGGATTCACCCTGGAGGAACTGGCGGCGACGGAAATTCGCGCGAACGCGCCATATGACACGGGCACGACGAACTTGGTGCATCGCTGGATGTTCTCGAGGCTTTCGTCGGTTGCACACGAGACCAGCAAGGCGTTCGACGAATTCCGCTTTCACGAAGCGTGCCGACACATGTACCAATTCTTCTGGGGCGATTTTTGCGATTGGTACATCGAGTGGGTCAAGCCGGAGCTCAGCTCGACGGACCGTAACGCAGCCGTCGCGGCGTGGCGGAATATCTTCGCGCTGCTGGATGCGTCGATTCGTCTACTGCACCCCGTGATGCCGTTCCTCACGGAAGAACTTTGGCACCGCCTGCCACAGCCCGAAGGCGCGAAGTCGATCGCGCTGGATGCGTTTCCTGAGCCGAACACATCTTGGGCAAGCGCGGAGATCGAGAAGGATATGGCGACGCTGCAGGAAATCATTACGGCGGCGCGGAATATCCGGGCGGAGATGAAGGTCGACCAGAAGAAGAAAGTCGCGGCGGACTTTTCGAGCCACGATGCGCGGCTGCGAGCTCTCGTTGAGCAGAATCTCGAGCCGATCACACGCTTGGCGACGCTTTCGGAGCTGAAGGTTTCGGCGGAGCGGCTTGATCCTACGGGCGCGGCAGTTCGTTCGACGGCGGATTTCGACCTGCGCATCGCGTATGGCGACGCCATCGACAAGGGCGCGGAGCTTGCGAAGATCGACAAGGAAACGGAACGGCTGACGAAGGACATCGAGTCCAAGCGAGCGCGCCTCGCGGACGAAGCGTTCACGAGCAAGGCGCCGGCGAAGGTGCTCGATGGATTCAGAGCGACGCTCGTGGCGCGTGAAGTGGAACTCGAAAAGCTCATCGAGCGCCGCAAACAACTCTCCTAATCGCCGCAACCTACAATCGGCCCGCGCCCTTGTGGCGGCGGAGTCGTGCGCGTATTCTGACGCTTCGTGCCATGTCGAAAAAACGCCTCGCCGAGGACCTTCCCGGAATCACCGACCGCCGCATCGACGCGCTGGTGGCTCTGCTCGCTGAAAACGCGACGATCGTGATCAGCGGCGCAAAAATCGCGGACGAGATCGGCGTTTCGCGTCAAAGCGTCTGGCGCTGGATCGAAACGCTGCGCGAACTGGGCGTGAAGGTGAAAGGTCACGCGCGAAACGGCTATCACGTCGAACAAGTCCCCGACATCCTGGCACCGCAGATGCTTGCGTCGCGGCTCTACGGCACCTTGTTTGGCAAGCGGATCTATCACTACTTCAAAACCGAATCGACGAACACCGTGGCGATGCAACTCGGCTCGGCGGGCGAGCCACACGGCACGGTGGTGCTGGCAGAATCGCAAACCGCAGGTCGCGGGCGCGCCGGACGCAAGTGGGTGAGCGAGAAATCGACCGGGATCGCGTGCTCTTTGCTTCTGCGGCCATCGATCGCCCCTGCGCAAGCGCCACTTCTCACCATCGTAGCCGGCCTCGCCGCGCGCGATGCCGCGGCAGAGGAACTGGACGGCGTGCCAGACATTCGTTGGCCCAACGATGTACTCGTTGGCGGGCGAAAGTTCTGCGGAATTTTGACGGAGATGCACGCGGAGCCGGACCGCGTGCGCTACGCGGTGGTAGGCATCGGGATCAACGTGAATCAGTCGAAGATGCCGCCCGAGTTGTCGGGCCTTGCGACGTCGCTTCGAATCGAAACGGGCAAAGTGCATTCGCGAAACGACGTGCTGGTGCGGTTGCTGCGCCACTTCGACCGCTACTACAATCTCTTCCTTTCGAGCGGCGCGGCGCCGATTCTGCGGCGGTTCGCGGAAGTTTCGAGCTACTTTCAGGGCAAGCGCGTGCGAATCACGACCGCCAGCGAGACGTTCACCGGCGTGACGGCCGGCCTTGAATCGAGTGGAGTGCTGCGTGTGTTGCGCGACGACGGCGGCGGAATCGAGCCAGTGATCACAGGCGACGTGGCGGAGGCGAAGTGATGCTGTTGACTTTGGACGTGGGCAACACCAACACGGTGCTAGGGGTTTTTCGCGGCACGGAGCTGGTGGCGAACTGGCGGTTGACGACCGCGCGCGACCAGACGATCGACGAGTACGGCATCCTCACGCGCGATCTTTTCACGCTGGCAAAGTTAAGTGCGAAGGACATCGACGGCGTGATCATCAGCTCGGTAGTACCGCCGCTGAACGCGACGCTCGCAGGAATGGCAGAACGCTATTTCGGCCGCGAGGCGATGTTCGTGAACCCGGATATAAAAACGGGCATGCCGGTAAAGTACGACAACCCGAACGAAGTGGGCGCGGACCGCATCGTGAATAGCGTGGCCGGACTCGCGAAGTACGGTGGGCCGTGCATCATCGTCGATTTTGGAACGGCGATTAATTTCGACGCGGTGTCGGAAAAGGGCGAATATCTGGGCGGAGTTCTCTGCCCCGGGATCGGGATTTCATCAGAGGCGCTCTTTGCGCGTGCGGCGCGGCTCTTCCGCGTGGAGATCAAGGATCCGGGCAAGGTGATCGGAACAAACACGGTCGCGTCGATGCAGTCCGGGCTTTTTTACGGGTACACGGATCTGGTCGACGGAATTCTGGATCGCATGAAGAAGGTGCTCGGCCCGAGGACCACGGTCGTGGCGACTGGCGGGCAAGCGACGCTGATCGGCGGCGCTTCGCGGCATATTCAGAAGATCGACGAGTTTCTAACGCTCGAAGGGTTGCGGATTCTTTGGGACCGAAATCAGCCTGCGACGAAGGGTGCGAGCACTAAGCCGACAGCCGCGAACGCGGGAACTGCAGCGGCGAAGAAGCACCGCAAGAAATAATCGCACGGCATCAGCTACAATTTCTGCTGCGTGCTTCGCGATGGAAACCTTCAACTACTTCAATTATTTCACCGAGATCGAAGAATATTTCTGGCAGAAGCGCGGAGCGCATCTGCTAGTGTCGCCGCTCGATTGGGCGATCGTGGAAACGTGGCAAAAGGCCGGTATCCCGATCTCCGCTGTGTTGAAAGGCATCGACCGCGCGTTTGAGGGCTGGAACCGGTCGAAACGTGCGGCCGGCGGCCGGCAGCTGAAGAGCCTTGCGTACTGCGTCGATGCCGTGCTGGACGCGGCGAGCGAGGCGCAGGAAGCCGCCGCGGGCGCGGGGCCGGAAGTACCGTCGTCGCGCGCGAACGCAGAGCCGTTTTCGCGTACCGAACTGCGCAAGTATGTCGAGCGCAACACGCAGCGGCTGCGCGCTGCAGCGGAAAAGCAACGGGCGAAGCACGCCGGCCTTGCGGGTCGGCTCGACGACGCGGCAATGAAGCTGCATGAAGCCTTGCCCCTGGTAGATTCGCCGGGCGCGCTCGATTTGGAAGATCTCGAGCGGCGGATGACAGTGCTCGAGGAAAAACTTTCGGCGGCGCTCGTGTCGGACGCGGACGATGAAGCCATGCTGTCCATCCGACGAGAGATGGACCGCTCGCTCGCCCCATATCGACGTAAGATGAACGCGGAACAATTGGCGCAACTCGAACGGCAATATTTGCAGAAGCGGACGTTTGAACACTTCGGCGTGCCGCGCCTGAGTTTGTTTTATCTCACCTAAATCGCGCGATGCAGTTTGCACGCGAAAAGCGAATTCGACGAAAACATGCCTTCCATCGACGTGAAAATTGAAAAACTCGTGTACGGCGGCGAGGGTCTAGGACATCACGAGGGCGCGACTGTGTTTGCGCCGCTGGTGCTGCCGGGGGAAGTTGCGCGGGTAACGCCGGTCGAGCGGAAGAAGAAATTCGTTCGTGCAAAGCTGGATTCGATCGTCGTGCCTTCGGCCGAGCGCATCGCGCCGAAGTGCCGGCACTTCGGCGACTGTGGCGGCTGCGACTACCAGCACATCCCTTACGAGCGCCAGGTCGAATACAAAACCGACATTTTGCGCGAGACGCTTCGGCGCATCGGCCGGGTGGAGTGGACGGGACCAATCGTGATGCATGCATCCGAGCCGTGGGCGTACCGCAACCGCGCTCAGTGGAAAGTACGAACCGTAGAACGCGAGGAACGGACCGCAGGGGCTCAGCGGTCGGTGGACGGCAAGGAGCCGCTCCGAATCGGATACTTTCGAGCGGGCTCGACGTCGCTTTGTGCCGTTCAGGAGTGCCCGATCGTGTCTCCGCTGCTTGAAAAGACGCTGCTCGTCCTGAGAAATGCGCTTGCTGCTGCGAGAATGCCGCGCGGGCTGCGCGAGATCGAAGCTGTCGCGAATGCCTCTGACACGAAGGTAATGATCACGGCGACGTTCGCCGGCTTCCCCGCGCGGGCAGCAGAGCATTCGGAGACGTTCCGCGAAGTAGTGACGGAACTGGCGAGTTTGGTGTTCCACGATCCGAGCCACGACCGGATGGAGCTTTTCGGCCCCGGCCACCTGGAGTATCGGGCGAACGACACGGCTTATCGCGTCGGGCAGTTCTCTTTCTTTCAAGTTAACAAATCATTAGTGGACGAGATGGCTCGCGAAGTTGTAGAAAAGGAGCCAAACGGGCGGCTCGCGTTCGACCTTTTCAGCGGCGTGGGACTTTTCAGCGTGCCGCTGGCGAAGCGCTTCGAACGGGTTATCTCAGTGGAATCGAATCCTGCAGCAACGCGCGATCTGGAGTCGAACCTTCGCGGCGGTGGAGCGATCGAAGTGCGCACGATGGACGTGTCGCGATTTCTCGAGCGCAATAAAGCGCGGCCGGAGCTCGTCGTGCTCGATCCGCCGCGGGCCGGACTCGAACCCGGCGACGCCGAGCGCATAGCGCGCGTCGAGCCGGAGCGCATCAACTACGTTTCGTGCGACCCACCGACGCTCGCGCGGGACCTCGGCGTGTTTCAGCAATCCGGATATGACGTCTCAAGCGTCGATCTTTTTGACCTCTTCCCGCAGACCTACCACATCGAATCGCTGGTTCGGCTTCGCAGACGACAATGAAATTGCCCGCGGTCTGGCTTGCGGCGTGTTTCGGCGCAGGCATCGGACTCGCGTCCCGCTGGCCTGAGGGGCCTGGGCGGATCGCTTTCGTGGCGATCGCGGCACTGTGCGTTTGCGCGCTCGCGTTGTGGCGGCGCGCGAACGGGCTCGCTTGGCTAGCGGCACTAGTCGCATGGATGGCGCTGGGTGGGTTCGCAACCGGCGTCGAGCGTGCAATCGTTCCGGGCGATCACGTAACGCGGCTGATTGCGAACGGCACGATCGATTTGACAGAGCCGCTGCGATGGCGCGGACGATTGCGCGAGACGCCGATGGAATTGCCGTGGGGCCGACGCATCGAGATCGACCTCGACCACGTGCAAGTGGCGGATCAGATGGTGCCGGTTGTGGGCGGTTTGCGCGCGAATCTGTATTTGAGCGGACGCACCGAAGACATCGCCGACGATTTTCTCGCAGGCGATCCGGTTCAGATTCTGATGAAGGCTCGGCAGCCGCGCGATTTTAAGGATCCCGGCGCGTTCGATGTACGCGGATATCTGGCGCGGCAGCGAATCGACTTGACGGGCGCGTTACGAAGCGGCGAGCTGCTCGAGTATCTGGGTGATGCGCCGGTGCCCTGGCGTTATCGATTCGCGATTCTTCGAGGCGAACTTCTTACGCGGATCGATGCACTTTTCCCCGATCATCCCGATCGCGCGGCAGTGTTGCGCGCGATGCTCCTCGGCGACCGAAGCTTCGTCGACAACGGCATTGTGCAGGCGTTCCAGAAAACCGGCGCCTACCACGTGTTGGTTATCGCCGGGCTCCACGTCGGCGCGCTGATCGTATTTCTGTTGTGGCTCGGGCGACGGCTGCGGATCGGGCGGCTCGCGACCGCGATCATGACGCTCGTGGCGCTCGCGGCTTACGTTGGGATCGTGGAAGACCGGACGCCGATTTTGCGCGCGACTTTGATCGCCGCATTTTATTTGTGCGCGCGGCCGCTGTTCCGGCGAATCGACCTACTGAACACGATTGCGCTGGCGGCGCTGGCTCTTCTGGTCTGGAAACCCTCGTCGCTAACCGATTCGAGCTTCCAGCTCTCCTTTCTTGCCGCCGCGGTGATCGCGGGACTTGCGATTCCGTGGATCGACCGAACGAGCGCGCCGTATCGCACGGGGCTCGATCATCTGGGCGACGTGACGCGGGACGTTGCGCATCCGCCACGCGTCGCGCAATTCCGCATCGAGCTGCGAGCGGCGGCGGCATGGATCAGCCAGCGCGTTCCCGCATGGATTGGCGCACGGCTTGAATTGCTTCTTGCCTTGCCCGTGCGCGTCGGGCTGCGGCTGTGGGAGATCGTGCTCCTCTCCGTGGTGATTCAGTTCGGGATGTTGCCGCTAATGACGTTGGACTTTCACCGGATCAGCATTTCGGGACCGATCAGCAACGTGCCGGCCGTGCTGCTCACGGCAATTATCGTTCCGCTTGGATTTCTGATGCTGCTGGCGACGTACGTGTGGGCGAAGCTGGCGATAACGCTCGCCAAAATATTGAGCGTGTGCGTCGGCTGGCTGCTCGCGCTCGTCACGTGGTTTGCGAAGTTTCCGCGTCTTACGTATCGAGCACCAGACCCACCGCTCTGGCTTGTGATCGGATTCTTTGCTGCGATTGTGGCACTGGCGATTTGCGCACGGGCTGTGCTCACGCGCAGACGCGGCGCCATCGCGCGCCGCCTTCCCTCTGCGCCTATAAGAGCGGCGGAGTGGGCATCGGCAGTCGCAGTGATCGCGCTCGCGATACTGATTGCGACGTACCCATTCCGGCCGCGTCTCCCATACGGGAATTTCCAGGTCACGGTGCTGGATGTGGGACAAGGCGATTCGTTGTTCCTCTCCTTTCCCGCCGGCCACACGATGCTGATCGATGGCGGCGGACTCGCCGGCTCGGAGTACGTCCACGGAACGAGATCGGGCGCAGATGTCGGCGAGGAAGTGGTATCTCCATTTCTGTGGTCGCTTGGGCTCAAGCGGCTTGATGTAGTGGCACTGAGCCACGCGCATCACGATCATCTCGACGGTCTCCACGCGATTCTGCAAAATTTCCGCGTGGGCGAATTGTGGGTCGGACGCAATGAGGCAACCCCGGCGTTCGAAAGCTTGCTCGATGAAGCAAAGGCACGCGGAATTCGCATCGTGACGGAAACGCAAGGAACGCAATTCGATTGGGATGGCGTGAACGGTTCCGTGCTTTGGCCCGTCGACGTTTCGACCGTGACAAAAGCAGCGAACGACAATTCAATCGTGATCAAGGTTCAGGATGGCGCGGAGAAATTTCTGCTGCCGGGCGACATCGAAAAGCGCGTAGAGAACGATCTAGTAGACGACAACGCGCCGCTTGCCGCCGATTTTTTGAAGGTGCCGCACCACGGAAGCAAAACATCTTCAACCGATGCGTTTGTGGGTGCGGTGGCGCCGAAGATCGCCGTGGTATCAGTCGGCGAAGACAATCCGTTCGGGCATCCGGTCGACGCCGTGGTCGAACGTTACGAATCGGCTGGCGTCCGTTTTCTTCGCACCGACCGAGACGGCGCGGTGACGGCCACGACGGACGGCAAAACACTTATCGTGACGACCTACGCCGAGCAACATCCGGCACCGCCGCGCTAGCTAACTCCTCCTAATCGTCGGACCCAGCGGTCTTCGCAGCGCTTCCCTTCTGATATTCCCCGATGATGGCGCGCGCATCGTCGGCCTGCGATTCGAGCACCAAAATTTCAACGCCACTCGGATTCTCCGAGCTTTCTGGAAGCGGAAACGGATCGGCGGATGCGCCGCTGGGCGTCGAAATCCCCGCGCTTTCGAGCAATCCACGAATCACCATGGCTTCCGCCGGACTTCCCGCCATGTACGCGATCACGAGCGGCTCCGGATCGTAGGCTGGATTTTCTTCAGGCATCGACTCACTCCTTCGTGCGAAAAATGAATGCTGCATCATTGTGCAACGGGTTTAGAAGTACTATTGCGCGTGTCGCGGCTTAAGTCCATACTCGTTTCGTTGTACTCGCGGGGTGAAGATGGAAAACGCGAATCCTCTCGCACCCTCGCAGGCGGAGATTGACGATGAATCGCGAAGGATCCGCCGCCTGCGCATTGTAGTTAATCTGACGCTCGCGGAGATCGCGAGCGGCGGACTTCCCCTCGAACAGGCCGCGGAAATGGTGGCCGCCACGCGCAGCCTTGCGCTGGAAATGTTTCCCGGAAAAGAAGGGGCCTTCGATCTGCTTTACAGACCGCAATTTCAGCGCGTGATGCACGCCGTTTACCGGCTTCAGTAGCCGAAGCGCGAACGAATCCACATTCGAAGCAACACGACGGCGAAACCCGCGATTGTGCCCAGCAGCGCGCGGTATTCGCGATTTTTTTTGTACTGATCGAACGAGAACGCCTTCGACTCGGCGCCGGGAAGCGGCGGCTGTGCATACGTCGGCCCCCAGAATTTTGGAAGGAATAGCGGCACGCGTTCGGCGTACTGCTTGTAGACAGCGCCGAAGCGCTCCTTGAGATCGGCTTCTTCGTTGCGCATCACAAAGTAGTAGAAGACCGCGAAATAAATCACGACAAGACCGCCGGCCCAATACGAGTTCCCAGCCGCGGCGAAGGCGACGGCGAGAAACGCGCTACCAAGATAAAGCGGATTGCGCGTTGAAGCATATGGGCCGCTGACCGCGAGTTCGCGGTCTTTTTTCAGGTGGCCTGCGGCAAGCGCGCGAATCGCGAGGCCAAACGCAGCCAGGCCGACGCCGAAAGCGATGCTGCGAAGCGTCGGGCGCGCGAGAACCCAGTAGAGAACGGCGACCGGGTAGCCGACGCGAACGCGCCAACGCATCCAGAATTTGCGCGGTTGGTTCAGGCTCACGCCACTCGCCTCAAACGTTCGTCGACGGCGGCCGCGACTTGTTCCACAGTGATCGATAGCATGGACGGTGAGTACGATGCGCCGCGGTCGTATGTCGTTTCCACGCCGCGCAGGTTGCGCACGGTGACATCCTCCTGCCAATACGGACCGTTGCGCGCGGGATCGGTTGGCCCGTAGAGCCCGATGCACGGCGCACCGAGCGCCGAGGCAACGTGGAGTGGTCCCGTGTCCGCGGAGACGACGAACTTCGCGCCCTTCAGCACAGCCATCAGCGGGCCAAGCGCGAGCGGAATTGCTACCGCCGATCCGCGCCCCGCGGACAGAGCCTGCTGGGCGAGATCGTCTTCGCCGGGCCCGTACGTGATCAGGCCGCGCCAGCCATACTTCTGCGCGAGCAAGTTTGAAAGCTCCCCATAGCGGTCGGCCGGCCAACACTTCGATTTCCAGCCGCCGCCGGGATTCAATACGAAATAGTCCACAAGGTTCTGCTTCCCTAGGGCTTCAGCCGCCGCGTCGCGGTCCTCGTCGAAGATCGAAAGTGGAAATTGCGCAATACTATTCGCTGCCCCGGCGCCGCGAGCGAGAGTGAGATTGTGGTCGACTTTGTGCGCACCGACAGGATTATGAGTCTCGGTGTAAAACTTCGAAGCCAGCCCTTCGCGTGCGTAGCTCTCGCGAAAGCCAATTCGGCGCGGCACGCGTGCGGCAAATGGCATCAGGGCGGACTTGTAGAGCCCCTGGAAATCGATCGCACACGCATAGTCGCGAGCACGCAACGCTTTCACGGTGTCGAGAATCGTCGAGAGGTTGGTGCGGTCGAGCGTAATCACTTCGTTCAAGTCGCGATTCGATTCCAGAATCCGCTCCCACTTCGGCTCAACGAGCCAATCGATTTCCGCGTTGGGAAAAGCTTTACGTAACGCGGATGCCGCCGGCAGCGCGTGCACGATATCGCCCAGCGAGCCAAGACGCACCAGCAGAAAACGCGATTCAGCCATCCGACTTCGTCCGAAGCCGCGCCAGAAGATCGCGGGTGGAATGATCTTTCGGATCGCCGACGATAGCGATGCGAATTCCGAGAAGTTCAGCGATGTCGCGCTCGGGCACGGTGTCGGCGCTGTAGTCGCTCCCCTTCGCGTGAACGTCCGGATGGAGCTGGCGGAGTAGCGGACGCACATCGAGTTCGTCGAAGATCACGACGTAGTCCACGGACTTCAGCGCTGCAACGAGGGCGGCGCGCGCGCGTTCGGTGAGAAGCGGGCGGCTAGGACCTTTCAGCGCCCGGGTACTTGAGTCTGAGTTGACGCCGACGACGAGGACGTCAGCTTCGGCGCGTGCAGCCGCGAGGTATCGAACGTGTCCGACGTGGAGCAGGTCGAAGACGCCGTTGGCAAACGCGATTTTGCGTCCGGCGCGGCGATGTTCATCGAGAATCGTGGCAAGACCTTCGCGGCTTACAATTTTTTCGCGGGTATCCATTCGGGATTCAGCGAGCGCTGGTCGCCTCGGCGCGCAGAGCGGTTTCGAG
>JBEKJW010000084.1:0-16502 GCA_050011035.1 Candidatus Acidiferrales bacterium | reverse complement strand
ACAGCCTCGAGAGCGCCCTCGCCGAAGATGATGTGCTCGCCTACTGGAACTTTGCGACCGGGCTTCACGAGCGCTTCCCAGCGATCTTTGCCGAGCGGGCGTACGAGGAGGACTTCGATCTCGGCCGCGAGATGAAGCGAGCGCTCGGGATTGCCGTTGCCAGGCGGCGTCGCGTGGATTCCCTTCCGGCGGCCGAAGAGCCGCGCGGGAAGTACGCGAGCGTTGTTGAGAACAATCAATTCGTCGCCACGAAGGAGATCCGGAAATTCGCGGAACTGGCGGTCGATCCGTTCACCCGTGGCGCGGTTGAGTTCGAGCATGCGCGACGCATCGCGTTCGGCGAGTGGGCGCTGCGCGATGCTCTCGGGCGGTAGCTCGAAATCGAATTCGCTCAGATTCATCGTGGATACGAGTGGCGGCGCGTGTGCGACTATGCTAAGAACTCGTTCGAGCCGGCAAATTGACGAACGAGATGCCGCCTAAAACGCGCGCGATTTTCGCTTCCATTGTAGCGAATTGGCGGCGCCATTCCCTTTTCGAGGTCTTCCTTGCGTGAGCCGACGGTGGTCATCAGTTCGCGGGGTGTCGATCGCCTACGCTCCGGGCACTGGTGGGTTTACCGAAGCGATGTGAAACCCGCGAACGCCGAAGCCGGCGCGATCGTTCGCGTGAACGACGAGCGCGGCAATTTTCAGGGGCGCGCGTTCTACAGCGACCGCTCGCAGATTGCGATTCGTCTGCTGACTCGCGAGGACGTTTCGATTGATCGCCGTTTTTTTGCGTCGCGTCTGAAGCAGGCTGCCGATTACCGCAAGCTGGTTGTCGAGGATACGGACGCCTATCGCCTTGTTCACGGCGAAGCGGATCATCTTCCATCCATCGTCGTCGATCGTTACGGCGATTACCTCGTGATCCAGACGCTGAGCCAGGCTGCTGAAAAGCAGAAAAGCGTGTTCGTCGATTTGTTGGTTGAGATGTTCGCGCCGAAAGGAATTCTCGAGCGTAACGATCCGAAAGTCCGGCTGCTCGAGAATCTTGAACAAAAGGTCGGCGTGCTGTATGGCGAAGTTCCTAACGAAGTAGTCGCACAGGAGAACGGAATCTCGTTCGTCTACGACCTGGGTGGCGGGCAGAAGACGGGAGGCTTTCTCGACCAGCGCGAAAACCACTGGGCGGCCCGGCGATATTCGAGGGGCGAAGTTCTGGACTGCTTTAGCTATCAAGGCGGTTTCGCGCTGACGGTTGCCGGAAATTGCGATCACGTGGAAGCCATCGACATGGCACCCGCCGCCATCGCGGCGTCGCGCCGTAATCAGGAACTGAACCACATTTCGAACGTCACGTTCCGCGAGGCCAACACCTTCGACGTGCTCAAGGAGTACGACGAACTCGACCGCCGCTTCGACACCGTAATTCTCGACCCGCCGGCCTTCGCTAAGAATCGGGATTCCATCCCCGCCGCCCAGCGCGGGTACAAAGAAATCAATCTCCGAGCCCTGAAGCTGCTCAAGCCGGGGGGCTACCTAATCACCTGCTCATGCTCCTACCACGTCAGCGAGGCCCTGTTGCTTCAGATCCTCGCCGAGGCGGCGAACGACGCCAGAAAGTCGATTGTGGTGGCAGAGCGGCGGACACAAGCGCAAGACCACCCCGTCCTGCTGACGATGCCCGAGACGCTGTATCTTAAGTGCCTTGTTGTCAGAGTCATAGAATAACGAAGATGTTCGCAACCTCATGAAAGGATTGGTCTAACATTAGACTTGACATGTAGACACGCATATTTTATCATGGTCCTGCGCTAATAAAGCGCAACACTTTCCGGGAGGAATCTGAACCATGAACTCTGTAATCCGCTGGAATCGCCTTCGCAACCTTTCGAACCTTCAGGAGCAGGTGAACCAACTGTTCGAGTCGGCCAGCCCGGCTCAGACCGAAAACTCAGCCCTCACTGCCTGGGCTCCGGCGGTGGACATCCACGAGACCGAAAACGAGCTTGTGCTCAAGGCCGACATCCCTGGCGTCAACGAGAAGGATATCGACGTTCGAGTCGAGAACAACACTTTGACTGTTCGGGGCGAGCGCAGCTTCAATAAGGAAGTGAAGGAAGACAACTACCTGCGCATCGAGCGCACGTACGGCTCGTTCAGCCGCAGCTTCGGCCTGCCGAACACCGTTAATACGGAAGCAATCAAGGCTGAATACAAGAACGGAGTGCTGACAGTGGAAATGCCGAAGCGGGCCGAATCGAAGCCGAAGCAGGTAAAGATCAACGTCACACCAGGCCAGAACTAAGGCGCCGGCCGGCCACGCCGGCTCCGGCAAACTTGAGAGGGCTCGGTGGCTCGCACCACCCAGCCCTCTTTCTACATCTAGAGAAAAGTGAGAGACTTCGCCCATGATTCGTTTTGATAAGTTGACCGTAAAAGCCCAGGAAGCGTTGCAAGCTGCGCAGGAGCTCGGCAGCCGCGAGGGCCAACAACAGATTGAGCCGCTGCACCTGCTCTGGGCGCTTGTCGCGCAGGGCGACGGCGTGGTGCCGCCACTACTGGAAAAGCTAGGCGTGTCGCCGACTGCGCTCGCCAGTGAAGCGGAGAAGCTGATCTCGCGCTTGCCCAAGGTCTCCGGCGCCGGCCAACAATATTTGAGTGACGCTTCGAACCGAGTGCTGGAGCACGCGTTTGACGAAGCGAAGAGCCTGAAGGACGAGTACGTCTCGACCGAGCATATCCTGCTCGCGATCGCCGCCGAATCGAAGGATCCGGCCTCGCAGCTGCTGACGCGCAAGGGCGCGACGCGCGACGCGATTCTGCAGGCCATGGCTGCTATCCGCGGCAGCCACCGCGTTACGTCGCAAAATCCGGAGGCAAGCTACCGAGCGCTGGAGCAATACGCGCGCGACCTGACGGAAATGGCGCGCCGCGGCAAGATTGATCCCGTGATCGGCCGCGACGAAGAAATCCGCCGCGTGATGCAAATCCTGGCGCGCCGCACGAAGAACAATCCCGTGCTGATCGGCGAGCCCGGCGTTGGTAAGACCGCCATTGTGGAAGGTCTCGCGACGCGGATCGTTTCCGGTGACGTGCCGGAAGTGCTGAAGACCAAGCGGATCGTTTCGCTCGATCTTGCCTCGCTGATTGCGGGTGCAAAGTATCGCGGCGAATTCGAAGACCGCCTCAAAGCATTGCTGAAGGAAGTCACCGAGTCGAACGGCCAGATCATCCTGTTTATAGACGAGCTGCATACTCTTGTCGGAGCGGGATCGGCGGAAGGCTCGATGGACGCTTCCAACATGCTGAAGCCTGCGCTCGCTCGCGGCGAACTTCGTGCGATCGGCGCAACCACGCTGAACGAGTACCGCAAATACATCGAAAAGGACCCCGCGCTCGAGCGCCGGTTCCAGCCTGTATTTGTGGACGAACCGTCCGTCGAAGACACCATCGCGATTCTGCGCGGATTGAAAGAGCGCTACGAGGTGCATCACGGCGTGCGGATCAAGGACGCTGCGATCGTGGCCGCCGCGATTCTTTCGCAGCGCTACATCACCGACCGATTCCTGCCGGACAAGGCCATCGACCTGGTCGACGAAGCCGCGGCCGGGCTGCGCATGGAGATCGATTCCCTGCCCGCTGAAATCGACGAGATCGAGCGCCACATCATGCAGCTCGAAATCGAGCGCCGGGCGATGAGCAAAGAGTCCGACTCGGCTTCGCGCGACCGCCTGAAGCAAATCGACAGGGAACTGAGCACGCTGCGCGAAAAGTCGAACGCGCTGAAGGCACACTGGCAGACCGAGAAGGATGCCATCGCAAAAATCCGCAGCCGCAAAGAAGAGATCGACCGGCTAAAGACCGAGGAGCAGCAGTACGAACGCTCCGGCGATCTTTCGAAGGTCGCGGAAATTCGATACGGCAAGCTTTCCGCGGCAGAAAAGGAAATGAAGGTCGCGCAGGATCGCCTGGGCGATCTGCAGAAAGACCATCCGATGCTGAAGGAAGAAGTGGGCGAGGAAGAAATCGCCAAGATCGTCAGCAAATGGACGGGAATTCCCGCGGGGCGCCTGCTCGAAGGCGAGGTACAGAAGCTCATCCACATGGAAGAGCGGCTGCGTGACCGCGTAGTCGGGCAAGACGACGCGCTTGCTGCGATCGCGAATGCGATTCGACGGAGCCGTTCCGGCTTGAGCGATCCGAACCGGCCCATCGGTTCGTTTCTGTTTCTTGGACCGACCGGCGTCGGAAAGACTGAACTTGCGCGGGCCGTGGCGGAATTTCTTTTCGACGACGAACGCGCGATCGTGCGGCTCGATATGTCCGAATATATGGAGAAGCACTCCGTTGCGCGCTTGATCGGCGCGCCGCCGGGCTACGTCGGCTACGAAGAAGGCGGCCAGCTTTCGGAAGCGGTTCGGCGCCGCCCGTACTCAGTGATTCTGTTCGACGAAATCGAAAAGGCGAACCCGGACGTCTTCAACATCTTGTTGCAGATTCTCGACGACGGCCGCCTCACCGACGGTAAAGGCCGCACCGTGGATTTCCGCAACACGGTGATCATCATGACGTCGAACGTCGGTTCGAGCGCAATCTTCGAGTTGATGACCACCGATCCGAAGAAGGCTCGCGACGAAGCTCTCGCGGCATTGCGCGAGGTCTTCCGGCCCGAATTCCTGAATCGGATCGACGACATCGTACTGTTCCGCCCGCTGGGCAAGGACCAGATCGAGCACATCATCGACCTGCAGCTGGCGCACTTGTTGAAGCGGCTGGGCGAGCGGCAGATCAAGCTGAAGCTCACTTCGGCGGCAAAGACGCTGCTCTTCAAAGAAGGATATGATCCGGTGTACGGCGCGCGTCCGATGAAGCGCGCGATTCAGAAGTTGATTCAGGATCCGCTGGCGCTGAAGATCCTCGACGGCGAAGTGAAAGCCGGCCAAACCGTGAAGGTCGACGCCGACGCGAAATCCGGCGAAATGAAATTCGCGCCGGAAACGGCCAAGGCTGGAGCAGCATCCTAACCATCATTCGCGCACGGATCGCCTCGAGCGGTCCGCGCGCATGAGGTCTCCGCAATGAATACCTTCAAAACGACATTCCTTCTTACGGCCATGACGTTGTTTCTTCTGTTCGTAGGCGGAGCACTCGCGGGACGGGGCGGCCTGATTCTGGCGCTCATCGTCGCGATCATGATGAACGGCGGGGCGTATTTCTTCTCGGACAAGATCGCCCTCAGGTCCGCCGGAGCCGTGCCGATTTCGCGCGAGGAATCGCCGCGACTCTATGCGGTGATGGAGCGACTCTCGGCGAAAGCAAACTTGCCGATGCCTAAGCTGTATCTCGTGCCGCAGGCCGCGCCCAACGCTTTCGCGACTGGACGAAGTCCGAGCCACGCGTCCGTAGCCGTGACGCAAGGTCTGATGGAAATAATGAATGACGATGAGCTCGAGGGCGTGATCGCGCACGAGCTTTCGCACGTTCGCAACTACGACATCCTCACATCGTCTATCGCCGCGACGCTCGCCGGCGCAATCACGATGATCGCGCAGTTCGGCCGGTTCGGTGCGATGTTCGGCGGGGGCGGTTATGGCGGAGGTCGCAGCCGCGACAACGGTGGTGCGATCGTTGCGATTCTGATGCTCTTTCTGGCACCGCTCGGCGCTGCGCTGCTGCAACTGGGAATTTCGCGCAGCCGTGAATATCAAGCCGACGAGACCGGCGTGAAAATGGTAGGCCACGCGAACGGTTTGATCAGCGCGCTCGAGAAACTCGGCGCGTACAATCAACGCATCCCGAGCAACATTCCGCCCACGACGGCAGCGCTTTGCATCGTGCAGCCGATGGCGATTCGCCAATTCTTTTCCGGCCTGTTCAGCACGCACCCGCCGCTCTCAGAGCGGATCGCGCGCCTCCAGGCTATGACCATCGTCCCGACCCGCTAACGACGCCACGGCTCCGTAACTGGCCTTACGTGCCATCCACGACCGGTTTGAAGCCGTGTCAGCCCTACCACGCAGAAATGTTAACCTGACGTAAATTTTGCACAGCCTGTAGGGTCTTCGCTCAAGCCTGTCTCACTTTGAAAATCGGTAAAGCCATAACGTTCAGCGCTTTACGGACATCAGCCCCAAATCAGGAATTTGGCCCTCCCCCTGCATTTACCCCCACACGCAAGGGATTTCCGGAGGACACTGAAATGAGTATCGATGACAACCAGGACGTCGTGATCGCTGAGAACCAGGGCACTCCCCGCTGGGTGGGCGTCGGAGTCGTAGCTCTGGCCGTGATTTCGCTGGCTGGGCTGGGTGTGGGCTGGTCGGCGTCGACCAAGTCCAAAGAACTCGCGCAGACAGTCGCGTCCCAGAAAGACGAGATCTCGCACAATGAAGAAGTTCTCGGCCAGCGTCTCGCTAAGGCAGAAGACACCAACGCGCAGCTCGAAGGCGAGCTAAGCGTTGTGACCGACAAGATGAAGCTTACCGAGGGTGAGCTGCAGAAGGCGCGCTCGCAGGCGAAGAAGATCAAGGATGATGACGCGGCGCAGCTTGCGGACCTGCAGAACCAGACCAACGCGGAACTGGCGACGAAGGCCAGCACCGATGACGTCAACAAGCTCGGGACGGACGTCACCGGCGTAAAAACCGATCTCGACGCGACCAAGAACAACCTGCAAATGGCCCGCGGCGAATTCGGCACGTTGATCGCGCGCAACCACGACGAAGTGGAAGAGCTTCGCCGCTTGGGTGAACGCGACTACTACGAATTCAACATCGAGAAGAAGAATTCGCGCGAGAAAGTCGGCAACCTGATGGTCGAACTCCACGCGACGAACTCGAAGAAGAGCCAGTACGCTGTGACGATCTTCGTTGACGACCAGCGCCACGACAAGAAGAACATGACGGCCAACGAACCGCTGTACTTGTTCGAGAACGGCCAGCATGCTCCGCTTGAATTCGTGGTCAACCAGGTCGGCAAGGACAAGATCACAGGCTACCTGAGCGTTCCAAAGGTCAACACGACCCACGCACAGGCGGTCACCGGCGGTAATTAAGCCGGCTACGCAAAGGCATCTCGCTCTGGCGGAAGGTGCATAAAAACGAAAAAGGGGCGTCTTGCGACGCCCCTTTTTTGTGCATGTAGATCTCGCGGTCGCGGAAACCTTGCGGGTGCGAGGAAACGGTGCGTGAATTACGCGGTGCGCTTCGCGGCTTTCACCTTACGGTGATGAAGCCGCTTGGCGAGCTCGGGCAGCTTCTCGAAGGGCACCTTTCCCTGTTCGAAAAGTTTCACTTTCGATTTGGCAGCCTTGCGGCGGCGGCGCTGGCGCTTCTGCGCGACGTAGCGCTTGTCATGAGCCATGAAATCCTCCAATAAAATGCGACTCTCAATTGTAGCGGACCAGGAAAAGGATGCAAGGCTCGGCGCTGATTTTAACTGTGACTTCAGCTAGCATGGTGACGTTATGACGGCCACTGCGATTTACGCGACACGGATTCTCGCTCCGCAGGAGGAATTCACCGACTGCGTGATGACGATCGAGGACGGCCGCATCACCGGCATCGGCCATCGCGATGAGGCGCACATTCCACCGGGCGCGACCGACTACGTGGCGTCAAATCTCACCGTTGTTCCCGGATTCGTCGACGTACACATTCACGGCGCCGGCGGCCGCGATGTGATGGAAGCGACGCCCGAAGCACTGGACAAGATCACTTCGACCGTCGCGCGGTTCGGCACCACGTCGATGGTCGCGACGACGGTTACGGCGCCGGTCGACGTTACCTGCCGCAGCCTCGAAGGCATCGCTAAATACATTCGCGCGCAGAAGCCGCCCGCCGAACGCACGCGCTTCGCCGCTGAGATCCTCGGAATTCACCTGGAGGGACCTTTCATCTCGCACACGCGGCGTGGAGTCCATCCGCCGGACTCGATTGCGCCGCCATCGGTTCCCGTGTTCAAACAATTTCTCGAAGCAGCCGATGGTCTCGTAAAGATGATCACGATCGCGCCTGAAATTCCCGGTGCGATGGATCTGATTCACGCTGCAACGTCTGCGGGAGTCGTCGTCGGAATCGGCCATACAGACGCCACCTACGAGCAGGCTCGCGCGGCGATCGAAGCTGGAGCTCGACACGGCGTGCATGTTTTTAATGCGATGCGGCCTTTCAACCATCGTGACCCAGGCGTGATCGCCGCGATCCTTACGGACACCGACGTGACGGCCGAGATCATCGCCGACAACGTTCACGTCGCGGGGCCGGCAATGCAGGTGCTTCTTGGCACCAAGGGATTCGACACGGTAATCGCGATTAGCGACGGCATTTCCGCCACGGGAATGCCGGACGGCAAATACCGCCTCGGCGAACTTGAAGTGATGGTCTCGAAGGGCGTCGCGCGCAGCGCCGAAGGCAATCTCGCCGGAAGCACGCTTACGCTCGATCGGGCGCTACGCAATCTTGTGAACCTCGGCGTTCCGTTCGTTGACGCCGTGCGCATGGCTACGATTCTTCCCGCGCGCCGCCTCGGCGTGGCCGGCAAGAAAGGAATTCTTGCCGTCGGTGCAGACGCAGATATCGCCGTCCTCACTCCCGAAGTGCGACTCGCAGGAGTCATGACCTGCGGCGTGGGACTCAGCTAGACGCACGTTTGCGCAGAGCAAATCGAATTCACACTAAAAATCAGGCGGGAATTGTTACTTCTTCAGGAAATCCGTGATGCACTTGTGCGCCACGTTCAGCGGAATATTCAACTCCGAGGAAAGTTTGCAGGGATCGAAAGGGCTGAGCGAAAAGTAGCGGCCGTCGGTGGTGCCGATCGTAGGCACTTTGCGTTTGCCATTATTCACTTTCATCACTAATGCAGCTGCCTCCGGATCGTCGTCGATATTCACTTCCCGGAAAGCCACGCCGCGCTCGCGAAGAAAGTTTTTCGCGCGCCGGCAATCGCCGCACCAGCATGTGGAATAAACTGTGACTTCGCTCATTGGGCCGTAAATCTCACTATATCCGATTGGATGCGCATGAGCGTAAGCGGTTTCGGCTGTGTGCTGAGGAAAACAAGGGAGTTAGCTTTAGTGTGTAGGCTGTAATTCGCGCGCCGCGCCCGATCCGCTGCCGCTCTTTTCCGCTGCTTGGACGCGCACCGTTGCCCTCGCAATTGCGGCGTTTGCACGTTCCCAATCTTCTTCGCTGGCGCCGGCCTTGGGCAGATCGTGCTGCGCCTTTTCGAGTTCCACGCGCGCTTCGCCGGCGTTGATATCCTCAACGCGCTCAGACTCATCGGCGAGCACGATCACTCGGTTAGGCAAAACTTCGGCGAAACCGTCGATCACCGTCATCGAACGGGTTTCGCCGCCCTTATTGAACGTGAGGATGCCCGCGCCAAGTTCGGTGAGCAGCGGCGCGTGCCCGGGCAGGATGCCGAGGTAGCCATCCTTGCCGGGCAGCTCCACCGACTGCACATCCTCGCTGAGGATGTGCTTCGCCGGCGTCACCACCTGCAGCTCGATTTTTTCGGGTAGCGTGGCCATTGTTAGAAATTCCGCGCGCGACCGGCGAGATTACGCCGTAGCCGCAGCCTTCTCCGCCTTCTCGCGAGCCTCTTCAATCGTGCCAACCATGTAGAACGCCTGCTCCGGCAAATCGTCGTGTTTGCCTTCGACGATTTCCTTGAAGCCGCGCACCGTGTCTTCGATCTTCACGTACTTGCCCGCCAGGCCAGTGAACTGCTCCGCGACGAACATCGGCTGAGACATAAACTTCTCGATCTTTCTCGCGCGCGCCACTGTCTGCTTGTCGTCGTCGGAAAGTTCTTCGATACCGAGAATCGCGATGATGTCCTGCAATTCCTTGTAGCGCTGCAGCACGGACTTCACGGCACGTGCAACGTTGTAGTGATCCTGTCCCACGATTCGCGGGTCCAGAATGCGCGAGAAGCTGGCCAGCGGATCGACGGCGGGATAAATACCGCGCTCCACGATCTGGCGGCTCAGGTTGGTCGTCGCGTCCAAGTGCGTGAACGTCGCAGCCGGAGCGGGGTCCGTGTAGTCGTCAGCAGGCACGTAGATCGCCTGCACCGACGTGATCGAGCCGTTTTTGGTGGAGGTGATGCGCTCCTGCAGCGCGCCGATTTCGGTGTTCAGGTTCGGCTGGTAGCCCACCGCTGAAGGCATGCGGCCGAGCAGCGCCGATACTTCCGAGCCCGCCTGCACGAAACGGAAAATGTTGTCGATGAAGAGCAGCACGTCGAGCTTTTCTTCGTCGCGGAAATATTCCGCCACGGTCAAACCGGTCAGCCCCACGCGCAGACGCGCGCCGGGTGGTTCCGTCATCTGGCCGTAGATCAACGCGCAGCGCGACTTGTCCGGATTGCCCGGGACCACGACGCCGGACTCCTGCATTTCGAGCCAGAGATCGTTTCCTTCACGAGTGCGCTCGCCGACGCCCGCGAAGACTGACACGCCGCCGTGCTTCATCGCGACGTTGTGAATCAACTCCTGAATCAAAACCGTCTTGCCCACGCCCGCGCCGCCGAAAAGGCCGATCTTTCCGCCCTTCAAGTACGGCTCGATCAGGTCGACGACCTTGATGCCCGTCTCGAACATCTCGAGAGTCGTGGCCTGGTCTTCCAATTCCGGCGCAGGACGGTGAATCGGGTAGTACTTCTCCGCCTTCACCGGGCCGAGCTTGTCCACCGGCTCGCCAAGCACGTTCAGCACACGCCCGAGGACCGCGCGGCCCACGGGAACGGTGATCGGACCGCCTTGATCGACGGCCTTCATGCCGCGCACAAGACCTTCATTCGGCTTCATCGCGACCGTGCGCACGCGACCTTCGCCCAGGTGCTGCTCGACTTCGGCGATCAGGTCGATCGGCTCCGGAGTGTTGAACCCTTCACTGGTGATGCGAATCGCGTTGTGAATGAAAGGCAGGTGGCCTTCTTCGAACTGGACGTCGACGACGGGTCCAATGACCTCGACCACCTTGCCGACTTTGTGATCTGTGTTTGGATCTACGTTTGCCATTTTCTCGTTTCCCTCGTATCCGTGCGATCGCTACGACGTAGCCGACGTCGCGCCGCTGACAATTTCAATGATTTCCGTTGTAATCGCCGCCTGGCGAATCTTGTTCATCTGCAGAGTGAGCTTCCGGATCAAGTCGGTAGCATTCCTGGTAGCGGAATCCATCGCCGTCATGCGCGCGGCATGCTCAGCCGCGGCTGACTCGAGCAACACGCGAAAAATCTCGGACTCCAGGTAACGCGGCAGAAGTCCCGCAAAGATCTGCTCCACCGGCTGCTCGTAAATGTAGTCGATCAGGCGCCCTTTGCCTTCTGAGGCGGCCTCCGTCGGAAGGTCCTTTGCGTTCTCGGCTGGTGCGTCGGTGAGCTGCGCTTCGCCGTCGGGCAATTGCTTCACCACTGCCGGATCGATCGGCAGCAATTTCGCGGCGCGGAGGTTCTGCACCATCACGTTCTTGAATTCATTGTAGACGGCGTATACGGCGTCGACTTCACCGGAGGTGTACAGCTCTGCCACTTTGTGGGCGATTTCGCGCGCTTTTTTGATATCCACCGACGCCGAAACGTCCAGGTATTCGGCGACTGGCGTGACGCCGCGCTTTTTGAAGTAGTCGCGGCCCTTGCGGCCGACGACGATCATCTCGATTTTCTCGACCTGGTGCGCTCGTATGAATTCGGTCGCATGCCGCAGCACGTTGGTATTGAAGGCACCTGCCAGTGAACGGTCGCCGGTCACGAGCAGGATAAGGATTTTCTTTTCCTCGCGGCGCTCGAGCAGCGGATGCGCCGGCGCTTCCATACGCGCAGCTGCCGAGCGCAACACGCGCAGGATCTCCTTCGCGTACGGCCGCGCAGCAAACACACCTTCCTGCGCCCTACGCAGCTTTGCCGCCGCCACGAACTTCATGGCGCGCGTGATCTGCTGCGTGCTCTTCACGGAGCGGATTCTTCGCCGGTAATCGAGGAGTGTGGGCATCGAATCGCGTTATTAGTGAGCGGCCGCCGGAGCTGGTGGTGGCGGAGCGGGCGTTGCAGCGGCAGCCTTTTCGACAGCCGGAGTATTTGCCTTCGCATTCTCCAAGCTCGCCTTGAACCGCCCGAGGAAATCGTCGAGCGCCTTTTTTGCCTCAGCCTTCACCTCATCGTTGAACTGTTTCTTCTCGCGAAGCAGCTTGAACACGTCGCCATAGTTCGTCTCAACGAACGGATACATTTCGCGTTCGAAGCGGCGGCACTCGCTGACGGGCAGTTCGTCGAGGTACTTGTTGCTACCGGCCCAGATGATCAGCGCTTCCTTTTCGACCGGCAGCGGCTGGTATTGATCCTGCTTCAGAATTTCCGTCAGACGCGCACCACGCGCGAGCTGTGCTTGCGTCGACTTATCGAGTTGGTCGGTTCCGAACTGCGCGAATGCGGCGAGGTCGCGGTACTGCGCGAGGTCCAAACGCAGCGTACCGGATACCTGGCGCATCGCCTTGATCTGCGCGTTGCCGCCGACGCGGCTCACCGAAAGACCCACGTTCACGGCGGGACGGAAGCCGCTGTTGAAAAGGTCAGCTTCAAGGAAGATCTGGCCGTCCGTGATCGAAATCACGTTCGTCGGAATGTACGCCGAAATGTCGCCCGCCTGCGTTTCGATCACAGGCAGTGCGGTGAGCGAACCCGCGCCGAGCGCATCGCTCAGTTTCGCGGCGCGTTCCAGAAGGCGCGAATGCAAGAAGAACACGTCGCCAGGGAACGCTTCGCGGCCGGGAGGACGGCGCAACAGAAGCGAAATCTCGCGGTAGGCCTGCGCATGCTTCGAAAGGTCGTCGTACGCGCACATGGCGTGGCGCTTCGTATCGCGGAAATATTCGCCAATTGCGCACGCCGCGAACGGAGCGATGTACTGCATGGATGCCGACTCGGACGCCGTGGCCGCTACGACGATGGTGTGCTCCATCGCGCCCATGTCCGTCAGAGTCTTCACTACCTGGGCGACGGTTGAACGCTTCTGTCCGATCGCGCAGTAAATGCAAATCATGTCGCCACCGCGCTGGTTCAGGATCGTGTCCAGAATCACGGCGGTCTTACCGGTCTGGCGGTCGCCTATGATCAACTCGCGCTGTCCGCGACCGATGGGAATCATGGCGTCGATCGACTTGATACCGGTCTGCACCGGCTCGCGCACCGGCTGGCGATCCACAACGCCCGGCGCGATCTTTTCAACCGGGTAGCGTTCCTTCGTTGCGATGGGGCCTTTGCCGTCGATTGGCTGTCCCAGCGCGTTCACCACGCGGCCGATCATCGCGTCGCCCACCGGCACGGACATAATCCTGTTGGTGCGCTTCACGGTGTCGCCTTCGCGAATTTCCGCGTAGTCGCCCAGCAGCACCGATCCGACCTGGTCTTCTTCGAGGTTCAGCGCGATTCCGAAAACGTCGTGCGGGAACTCGATCATTTCGCCGGCCATGCACTTGTCCAGGCCGTGGATGCGCGCGATGCCGTCGCCCACCGAGATCACGGTGCCGACTTCTTCGACTGCCAGCTTCTGCTGGTAGTCCTCGATCTGCTCGCGCAGGATTTTTGTGACTTCATCCGCCTTAATATTCGCCATTCACTGCTCCTCTGATCTTGCGGAACTATTCCGATTCCAGCTGTTCGCGCAGCCGGTTCAACTGCTCGCGCACCGAGCCGTCGTAAATCGTCGAGCCCACGCGCACCACCGCGCCGCCCACCAGCGCCGCGTCCTGCGAAAACTGCGCTACGATTTTCTTGCCTGTGCGCTTCTCGAGCATCGCCACAAGCTGCCGCTTGTCGGCGTCGCTGAACGGATGCGCCGACGTGACTTCCGCATCCGCGATACCCAGCCGTTCGTTAAGTTCCGCGCGAAATGCCGGAACGATTTCATTCAGCAAGTGAAGCCGGCCGTGGTCCACAACCACGTAAATGAAATTGCGGACCGCCTCGTTCAATCCCATCTTGGTGCACAGCTCGGCGATTACGCGGTGTTTCACCTCGCGCTCAACCACCGGGCTGTCTAGCGCCTCGTGTAACTCCGGTGAACGGGAGAACAACTCGACGAAGGCACTCAAATCGTCGCGAATCGCATCGCCGGCGTGACGTTCGACGGCTACATCTGCGAGCGCGGCCGCGTATCGATCAGTGAGCGCGCTCAATTGACGCTCCTCTCGAGGTCCGCGACGAAGGTGCGGACAAGATTCGCGTCCGTCTGCGGCGTGATCTGCTGACGCAACAACACTTCCGCCTGTGCCACGGCTTTACTCGCCGTCGCTGCTTTCAACGCCAGTTGTGCCGCGCGAACCGCTGCTGCGATCTCTTCCTTGGCCTGCGCTTCAATTTTCTGTGCGTCGGCCTTCGCCGCTTCGCGCAGACGCGTAGCTTCAGCTGCCGCCTCGCGCTTGCCACTGTCACGCAATTGTTGAATCTCGGTCTCGAGACCGGCCAACTTCGCCTTGATTTCCTGGCGTTGCCGCTCGGCAGCTTCACGCGCACGCGTGCCTTCCGCAATCTTTTCTGAAATCTCGTCGGCGTGCTTGCGGAATAGCGGCGTCCACTTCTTGAAGGCCCAGACGATCAACGCGATCACGAACGCAGAGTTCACGATCTTGAAGATCATGCCCGCGGGAGTGTTGACCGGCCCTTCGCCTTCCTGCGCAAACACCGGCGTCGCCGCGAACAGGAGCGCAATCGTTAGGACAGGGATCGAACCAGCGGGGATGCGTAGGAGGCGCATTAGCGGCGCGTTCCTTCGCTCGAAGGGGAGCTGCCCCCAAGAATCGTGCGCGCGATTTCTCCAGCCAGCGCCGGCGTGAGCGCTTCGGCGTCGACCTCGGCGGCCTTCAGTTCTTCTTGCACTTTCTGTTTGGCCGCGGCGATATCTTCCTGCGCGCGCGTGCGCATCGCTTTCAGAAGCTTCGCGCGCTCATCGAGCACAGCCTGACGCGATGCTTCCTGTTCCTGATAGATGTGCGCCTTCGCCCGGTTCAACTCGTCGTTGTAATGCTGCAAATCCTGCTTGGCGGCTGCTTCCACCTTCGCCGCTTCGGCGCGCGCGCCTTCGATCTTCGCGCTTCGCTCGGCCATCGCCTTCTGGATCGGCGTGAAGAAGGCCCAGCGCATAAACAGGTAGAAGAAAAAGAAAATAATGACGGTGGGCAGAGCTTGGAGGAAGAAGTTTGCGATCTGGTGAAGGATTTGCATCTTTACAAAATGGTGCGAGTGCGGCTGCCCCGTCTCTCTTTAATTTGTATTCTGGTTTCAGGCGTGCTGCCGGCTCACCAGAGCTAGCTTCTAGGACGTACTAAGGAAACAGATTATCGCATTCATGCTGCTTGGCGTCAACCAGTTGCGGGACGGTGCGATTGCGAAAATTCGCGCATCGCACCGTCCAATGTGGAGTTCGTTACGATTTCCGGTGGTTTCAAATCGGAACGCGATTGCGCGCCAATGAAGCCCTCAGGCGCCGCCGGAGTTCCCTACTTATTCAGCGCGTCGGCGCCAGCCTGAGCCACCGCGTGGTCGTTCTCCACGGTGCTTCCGCTCACGCCGATCGCTCCGACCACTTCCCCGCTGGCATTCTTGAGCACGACGCCGCCGGGAAACGTGATCAGCCCACCGTTGCTGTGCTCGATCTGGTAGAGCGGCCCGCCGGGCTGTGAGAGCTTGCCGATCTCGCCCGTGTTGAAGTTGAAAAATCGTGCCGTCCGCGCTTTCTTGATCGAAATGTCGATGCTACCGAGCCATGCGTCGTCCTGGCGCACGAATGCCTTCAGGTTCGCGCCCGCGTCGACCACGGCGATGTCCATCTTCGTGCCGATCTCGGTCGACTTCTTCTTCGCCGCCGCTACGATCTTCTCCGCCTGCTCCAGCGTCAAATCCGCCATGAAATCCTCCGTGTAGTTGAAGCGCCGCACTCGCGCATTTCCGATTCAGTCTCGGGTCGTCATTTTACGGGACCGCGAGCGAATCGCCAACCTTGCCGCCAAAACATCGCGAAGACCGACCACATTGGCTTTTGCCGAGCGCCACATATTGCATCCTGACGGCTGGCGATTCTCTGTATCCTTTGTATAAAATCGCGGTTTGCGATGGGGTGGTCGCGGTGTTTAGCCGCATGTCCACACGCCAGGCAGGCGCATCTGAGGCAGTAAGCCCCACAACGCACACGCTGACCCGTTCGCGCTGGCTAAGGAGCCACGAAATGCCGTCATTTCCCGGGGTGGATTTTCTGGATTTCGATTCGCTGCTCACCGATGAAGAGAAATTGGCGCGCCAGTCCGCCCGCCAGTTCGTCGACGAGGAAATCCTGCCCATCATCGAGCAGTGCAACCGCGAAGGAAAATTCCCCACACAGCTTGTTCCGAAGATGGCCGAACTTGGTCTGTTTGGCGCGAGCCTGAAAGGGTACGGCTGCGCCGGAATGTCCAACGTGGAGTATGGCTTGGTCACGCAGGAACTCGAGCGCGGTGACTCCGGCCTGCGCAGCTTCGT
>JBEKJW010000083.1:0-21490 GCA_050011035.1 Candidatus Acidiferrales bacterium | reverse complement strand
TCGGCTTCCTGAACGAGGATTCCGCCGGAAATGGGCTTGAGCATCAGATTGCCCGCGTCGCTGCGTTCTTCTCCGCGCGTCAGCTCGAGCAGGCGCAGATTTTTCTTGGCTGAAAATTTCTCGAGTGCGCCTGGCTCGTAGCCCGGAGCCGCGATGCATTCGACGAAAAGTTTCGCGACTTCCTCGGCGGTGGCGGCGTCGAGTATGCGATTGAAGGCGAGCACGCCACCGAACGCGGAAATTGGATCGCAGGCGAGCGCTTTCAGGTAGGCGCCGACGGGCGAGTCTTCTTCGGCCGCTCCGCAGGGATTGTTGTGCTTGATGATCGCGCAGGCGGGGCGGCGAAATTCCTTCGCGAGCGCCCAGGCGGAATCGAGATCGACGAGATTGTTGTAGGAAAGTTCTTTGCCCTGTAACTGCTTTGCGCCGGCAAGGCCTGAGGCGGCGTGGCCAGCGGGAATGTAGAGAGCGGCGGCCTGGTGAGGATTTTCGCCGTAACGCATGGTCTGGGTGCGTTCGATGGAAAAATTCAGACGCTGGGGCAATTTTTCGAGCGGGCCGATGCCGACGGCGTTTGTGGCAGCGTCGGCGGAGAGGCGTTCGAGTTCGGTGGCGATTTCGCCGTCGTAGCGCGCGGTGCGAGCGTAGGCTTTGCGGGCGAGATTGAGACGCGTGGGGAGGCTGAGTTCACCGTGCTCACTAATTTCGGCGGAAACGGCGGCGTAATCGGCGTGATCGGTAACGACGCCGACGCTTTGGAAATTTTTCGCAGCGGAGCGGACCATCGCGGGGCCGCCAATGTCGATGTTTTCGATCAGCTCGGGGGCGGTTACGCCGGGCGTGGCGGCGGTGGCGGAGAAGGGATAAAGATTCACGACGACGAGATCGATGGGAACGATGCCGTGTTCTTGCGTTTGCTTTTGGTCTTCTGCTTTGGCGCGCTGGTACAGAATTCCGCCGTGAACTTTGGGGTGCAGCGTCTTCACGCGGCCGCCGAGCATTTCGGGCCAGCCGGTGAGATCGGAAATGTCGCGCACGGCGACTCCGGATTCGCGCAGAAGCTTGGCGGTGCCGCCGGTGGAAACAATTTCGACGCCGAGAGAACTCAGCTCGCGCGCGAACTCGACGATGCCGGTCTTGTCGTAGACGCTGATGAGAGCGCGAGCGATGCGTGCCTGGCCAGTCACTGTGGAATTCCTCCGGAGTTGCAACGGGTTAGTTTAAGCGTTTGATGCGGAAAGCGGAAGTGTGCGACGGGATGGCGGAATTTTCTGACTCGAGAAGAACTGCTGGGGAGAAACTCTCCAGCCTGATAAATCAGGCCTCAGAATGACGGACTAGTCATGGGTGGGCCGAGCCGCGCACACAATTAATGGTGTGCGTGTTTGCGTTGCGCAGGCAGGAATGCCTGCCCCACGTGATTAGGTGGAGACGCGGGCTTTGAGTTTGACTTTGCCGGCTTCGACGCTGACGGTGTATTCGATTTCGCGGCCGCCCTTGGCTTTCAGGTCGGATGTTTTCTGCGCGACAAAGCGCTCGAAATCCCTCAGCGTGGGAACGCCGGCGCGTTCGCCTGTTTCGGTGCGCGCTTCGACGAGTTTGTCGTAAAGCAGCTGCACTTTGTCCTTTTCGTTTTCGGGATCGGAGAATGCGAGTGCAAAGCGCGGCGCGCGTTTCGCATCGGCTGAACCGTTTGCAGCGTCGCCGGATGCGTGATGGTGATGCGCGGCCACGGCGGGTTCGGGGGGCGCGCCAGCTTTCGCTTCAGCGGCTTTGCGCGCGCGTTCGGCTTCGATGGCTTTTGCGGCGGCGCCGTAATGATGCTGGGTGGTGCCGCCTTCTTTCTGCGCGAGCTTTTTGCGCCACATGTCCTGATACTTGACGTAAGTTTGGGTGAGGTTATTGGCGCGGAAGCGCTGGCCGGAGGAAAGATCGGCGGAGCGATCGTTGAAGCGTCGCAGCGCGGTCTCGAGGCGCCACTGCGTGTCGGTGGGAGGACGCGAACGGCCGCCGCCGAAATACTGCTCGAACTCAATTTTCAGCGAGCGGATATCGCGCTCAATCCCGCTCAGTTCTTCATCAACGCTGGGCATCGTGGGGCACCCGAAGTGCCGGAGATTCCGGCAAAGACGGCACAGTTTTTGACGATAGTTCAGGGTAGAAAAGCGAAGGGGCGGCGTCAATTGGACTCGCGGGCGATATGTCTGAAAGGGAACTGGGCCGTGTGGACAGTAAGCCGCAAACCCTGTCTTTGCAATCGAGTACCGGGATGTGATGAGATGCTTCTCATCTTGGATTGATCACTGGGGACGATGAAAAAGACGAGTAAAACGGGCAAGAAAACGACGGCGGAGGCGGGGGCGCGGCTGCGCGAACTTCCGTCGGTGGATGAGTTGATGGCGCGGCCGACGGTGGCGGCGTTGGCGGCGGAGCATGGGCGGGCAATTGTGTTGCGGTCGGCGCGGCAGGCTCTTGCAGGATTGCGGCGGGAGATTGCGGACGGCGCGGAGTTGGGCGTCGGCGACATCGAAGCGCGAGTGCGGGGGACGGTGGCTGCGGCGCTCGAGCCGTCTCTGCGGCGCGTGATCAACGCGACGGGCGTGGTGCTGCACACGAATTTGGGGCGCGCGCCACTTTCGAATGAGGCCGCGTCGGCGATCGGAGCGACTTCGACCCGCTACACGAACCTCGAGTACGACGTGGCGGCGGGGAAGCGCGGGAGGCGCGACGTTCACACAAGCGCGGCGCTCGCGGAACTGGCTGGCGCGGAATCGGCGATCGTGGTGAACAACAACGCGGCGGCGATTTTTCTGGTGCTGCACGCGCTGGCGAAGGGCGGCGAAGTGATTGTCTCGCGCGGCGAGTTGATCGAGATCGGCGACGGATTCCGCATACCGGACATTATGGCGGAGAGCGGCGCGGTGCTGCGCGAAGTGGGGACGACGAACCGCACGCACGTTCGCGATTACGAAAACGCGGTGAACGATCGCACGAAACTGATTTTGCGCGTGCATCCTTCGAATTTTCAAATCAGCGGATTTACGGGACGGCCGTCGCTCGAAGAATTGGCGGCGGTGGGCGAAAAGCTCCGCGTGCCGGTGTACGAGGATCTCGGCTCGGGGTGCCTCGCCGATCTTTCGGGGACGGGACTCTCGGAGCCGGTGGTGCGATCGAGTTGCTCGGCGGGCGTTGCGGTGGCGACTTACAGCTGCGACAAGTTGCTCGGCGGTCCACAGGCGGGAATTATCGCGGGGAAAAAAGATGTGGTCGAGAAGATCAGGCGCGATCCGATGTTTCGCGTGCTGCGCGTCGACAAGTTGACGATTGCGGCGTTGGAGGCGACGGCGAGGGCGTATTTGCGTGGCGCAATCGACGAAATTCCTGCGCTGCGGATGATTCGCGCGACGGCCGAAGCGATGCGCCTGCGGTCGGAAATATTTTGCGCGGGCGCGATCGAAGCGCTGCCCCGCGGCGTGCGGCTGAGCGTTGTGCCGGGGTTTTCGGTGGTTGGCGGAGGCTCGACGCCGGATCAACAGATTGCGTCGCACGTGATCGCCGTTGAGGGTGGTGCGCTATCGGTGAACGAACTTGAAGCGCGGCTGCGGTCGGCGGCGATCCCTGTGATAGCGCGCATCGAGGACGGGAAACTGATTCTCGATTTGCGGACGGTGCGCGCGGACGAAGAGAGTGAGCTGCTGGGCGCGCTGGTGAACGCGACTCGGAATTAGCGGCCGGGACGCTCGCACCTCTTGATTTTGGTGCCGGCAGCGTTGCGCAGGCAGGAATGCCTAGCCCACTTTATTTGCGATTGATGGTGCTGGCGACGCAGCCGGCGCCGAAGCCGTTGTCGATATTCACTACGCTCACGTTAGACGCGCAGCTGTTCAGCAGCATGCCCAGCAACGCCGTGAGCCCGCCGAAGCTCGAACCGTAGCCGGTGCTTGTGGGGACTGCGATTACCGGCACAGCGACGAGACCTCCCACTACGCTTGGTAACGCGCCTTCCATTCCTGCTACAACAATAATCACACGAGCCTCGTTCAGGCGAGAGCGGTGTTCGAGTAGCCGGTGCAGGCCGGCGACGCCGACGTCATAAATCGCTTCGGCGCGATTGCCCATGACTCGCGCGGTAACGAGCGCTTCTTCCGCGACGGGAATGTCGCTGGTGCCCGCGGTGACGACGAGAATCAGTCCGGTGCCGCGCTGCTCGTCGTTGCGCTCGATGGCGATTGCGCCGCAGGCTTCGTGAAACTTCGCTTTGCGCGCAAGCTTGCATACGGCGGAGTACGTTTTGGCGTCGGTGCGGGTGACCAGAATATTATGCGTGGATTTTTTGCGAAGCATACCGCGCACGATGCCGGCGATTTGCGCCGTCGTCTTGCCGCGGCCGAAGATCACTTCGGGGAAACCTTGGCGCAGCGAGCGGTGGTGATCGACTTTCGCGTAGCCGAGGTCTTCGAACGGAAGCTCGCGCAGTTCGCGGACGGCCTGATCGAGGGAGAGCTTTCCGGCTTTGACGGCTTGGAGAAATGTGCGGACGTCGGATTCGTTCATGTCGTGTGGTTCATAGATGATAGCGCGGATTAAATGGGCTAGGGCTGATGCCCTTCTCGAGCGGAAAGAAGTGCGCCGGGCCTGCGCAAAATGCGCGCCACAGACTGACGGTCTATGTTACAGCGCCCTGCGGGCGCCTAAGGCAAGCAGCCCGTCGAGCAGCGTGCGCGCGGCAAGCAAGATTGCGGTGGCGCGTGCGTGGTGTGCTAGAGTGAGCCGCGAATGGGGCCAAATGAACGGCGGCTGTGAGAGCCGCTGAAAATCCATCGGGGCGGAGGGGCGCATGTATCTACTTTGGGAAATCATCATTCGGTATTCTCGCCGGGTTTATCGCGAGCAAGCTGGTTTCGGGCTCGGGCATGGGGATCCTGCTCGACCTGCTCGTGGGAATTGTGGGATCGCTGCTCGGCGGCTGGATTTTTGGGCTGGTGGGGCTCGCAGCATACGGGCTGGTCGGCCAACTGATAATGGCGGTCGTCGGCGCAGTGGTACTGCTGCTGATTGTGCGGGCGATCAAAAAAGCCTGACGCATCACACAAAAGAAAAACGCGCATCGAAGGCGCTAGATCCGCCGGCCTTCGATGCGCGTTTCTGTTTTTAGGCGTGTTTAGTTTTCGGGCTTCCCGGTCACGTCAACAATGGTGAGGGGGCCGTACGGCTTGAGCGCGGATTCGATGTGCTGACGATCGCCGACGCAGATCCACTGCAGGTGATCGAGGTCCACGTACTTCTTCCCCGCGGCCTGAACTTTCGCTGCATCAACGGCGAAAATCTGGTCCGGGTACTTGTCCCAGTAATCGGCGGGCAAGCCGTAATACTGCACGGTGAGCCAGTTCGACAGGATCTGCGAAGGCTGCTCGAGCGAAAGAGCAAAGCCGGCGACGATGGCGCGGTGAGACTCGTCGAGTTCAGCCTGCGGAACCGGTTCGTCGTTGATCTTCTTGAACTGGTAGAGGAAACGGTCCACGGCGTCCTTGGTGACGTCGGTGCGGACGGGCGAGGAAGCCTGCCAATCGCCGGCGTAGATGTTGGACGAAATGCGACTGTACGCGCCGTAGGTCAGGCTATGCTCTTCCCGCAGATCGAGGAAGAGACGAGCCTGCGGGCCATTGCCGATCACCTGATTCATCACCACAAGCGGTATGTATTCGGGATCGACGCGGCGAATCGTGCGATCGCCGATCACGAAGAAAGTTTGGACCGAGCCAGGACGATCGACGAGCAGGATCTTCATCGGCTGTGGCGCGACCGTATCCGGAAACTTCATTTGAGGTTCAGCGGCGCCCTTCCAATTGCCGAAGTACTTTGCGACGAGGTCTTTCATTTCGGCTGACTTGAAATCGCCCGTGACGCCGAGAATCGTGTTGCCGGGGACGTAGTGCGCATCGTGAAACTTTTTCAGATCCGCGGACGAGATTTTCTCGATGGACTCTTTCGTCGGAGACGCGATGGCCATCGGAGTGTCGCCGTACACGGTCTTCTTGAAAGCCTGCTGCGCGAGGAACCCCGGGTTCGAGAGGCGCTGTTCGAGGCTTGCACCTTCGGTCTGTTTGTATTTTGCGAGTTCGTCGTCAGAGAAAGTCGGATTCAGCACGATGTCGCTCATCAAATCGAGGATTTGCGGAGCGGTGTTGATCAATCCCGACGCGGTGACGGTGGAGAAGCTGGCGCCGAAGGTTGACGTGGCGTCAAGCGACGCACCGAGCGAATCGACTTCGTTGGCGAGTTGAGCGCTGGTTCGCTTGGCCGTGCCTTCGCGGAGCATTCCGGCAGTGAAGGAGGCGACGCCGGGAAGATCCTTAGGATCGGCGAGCTGGCCGGGGCGAATCCACATATTGAACGCAACGGTGGGCAGCTTGTGATCTTCGAGCATCACGATCGTGAGGCCGTTGGGGAGCTTTTCGATCACCGGCTTCGGCAGCTTCACGCGGAGGATTTCTTTATTCACCGGCGCGCGATTGAGCCGTTCGACTTTGCTAAGCGAGGTGCCCTTGTCCCCGCCGGGCGCCTGCGCGAATGCCGGGGGGGCGATGAAACCGACAAGAGCGAGCGATGCACCGGCGAGAACGAGGCGTTTTGTAAATGAGTTTACGGAGTTCATTGAGCCCCCTTGTTGCCGGCGTCGGCGGCCGGGATGGTGATGACGATGCTGCGCTGATCCTTGAGCAGAAATTTCTTGGCCATGGCGTTGACCTGGTCGAGAGTGACGGCGCTTTGCTTATCCGTGATCGTGTTGATGAGATTGGGATCGTTGAAATAAACGGTGTAATTACCGATCAAAATCGCAGTGAAGAGCGAGGAGCGACGGCGCTCGATGAACTGGCGAAGCGCGATCGTTTTCGCTTTGGCCAATTCGTCAGCGGTAACGCCACCATTGATCACCGTATCGAGTTCCTGATCGATCGCGGCGCGAAGGTCCTCGATTTTTACGCCGGGGCGCGGAGTGGCTAAAATGTAAAGCTGGCTGACTCCGATGCGCGCGTCCGCGTCCACAGAAACCTCGGACGCGAGCTGTTTGTCCTTCACGAGGTGTTGGTAGAAACGCGAGCTTTCGCCCTGCCCAAGAATCAAAGCGAGCTGCTGCGCGGCGTAGTTTTCCGGCGTGTTCCCCGCGGGAATGTGATACGCGATGAAAATTCTGGGCAGCCGCGCGAGGGGATCGTAGATCGTTTCGATCCGTTCGCCGTAGTGCGGCTCTTCATCGAGATTCACAGACGGCGGCGTTGGCTGCGAGGGGATCGAGCCAAAAGCCTTCTTCACTTTTTCGAGGACTTCTTCGGGCTTGAAGTCACCGACGAGCGTGAGCACCGCGTTGTTCGGCGCGTAGTAAATGCGGAAGAAATCCTGAACGTCTTTAATGCTGGCGGCGTTCAAGTCGGACATTGAGCCGATGGTGGAGTGCTTGTAGGCGAAGTTGTCGTAGGAAAGGCTATCGATGTCGAGACTTGCGCGGCCGTAAGGCTGATTGTCGATGCCCTGGCGACGCTCCTCCTGCACCGCGTTGCGCTGGTTATCGAGGTTGGCTTGCGTGATGTTCAGCGCGCGCATGCGGTCGGCTTCGAGATACAGTCCGAGGTCGATCTGGTTGATCGGCAGCTCTTCGAAATAGGTGGTGCGGTCCTCGTTCGTGGTGCCGTTCATGCCGCCGCCATTGTTGTAGACCAGCGAGAAGTGCTCGCCCTTGCCGACATTTTCCGAGCCCTGGAACATCATGTGTTCGAACAGGTGCGCGAAGCCGGTGCGGCCGGGGCGCTCGTTGCGGCTGCCGACGTTGTAGCAAACGTCGATCGAGTAAACGGGCGCGGAATGATCGGGAACGAGAATCACGCGCAGGCCGTTGTCGAGTTTGGTGTCGGTAAATTCAAGCTTGGGGAGAGTGACGGCGGGCTTGGCGTCGTCGGCCCCGGCGGGCGATGCGTGCAGCCCACGAGGGACGGCGAAAAAGCCAAGGCTGGCGGCGATGCCGGCTATCAGTACGGCCGCCGCTTTCTGCTTTACCTTCATTTGTTTCCTCCACGAATGTGCGCGCTACGTGTACGAGTTTCGCAAGAAGCGGGCAGTATTTTGCGCTTTCCGCTGGGCCGGAGCAACCGGCTCGACGCGGCCATTTGTAAACTCTTCCGCCAATATGGTTCGCGGCGTGGGCCGAGGGCCCGAGAGGCGTGGCGCGGTTGTCTTGACTTCGCGGAAACGCGGCACCTACACTCGATGGACACCCAAACTTCATGGCCAAATCCAGCGGAAGCGTGATCACAGTCGGCATTACAGGTGCGAGCGGCGCGGTTTACGCGCAGGCGCTCCTGCGAATGCTCGATCGAGATACACGTGTGGATCATGTGTTTCTAGTGGCGAGTGATGCCGGTTTGCGATTAGTCGCAAGCGAGCTCGATTTGGTAGCAAGCGATCCGAAAAAACTTCCGGCGATGCTGACCGGGACGACGGCGGCGAAGATTGAATTCCTACCCAATAAGGATATCGGGGCAAGCATCGCGTCCGGCAGCGCCGTGGTGGACGCGATGGCGGTGATTCCGTGTTCGGCTGGCGCGGTGGGGGCGATTGCGGCGGGGACCGCGGCGGACTTGCTGACGCGTGCGGCAGACGTCTGCCTGAAGGAGCGGCGGCCGCTGGTGCTTTGCGTGCGTGAAACGCCGCTGAACCGGATCCACCTTGAAAATATGCTGAAGGTGCATGATGCAGGCGCGACGGTGATGCCGGCGATGCCCGCGTTCTACTACGGGCCGAAGACGATTCAGGATTTGGTGGAGCAGTACGCGTATCGCGTGCTAGCGCAACTGGGGCTGCCGCAGGCAAAGCAGTACGTTTGGAAGGGCGGGGCGCCGGAGAAGAAGGCGAAATAAGCGATGGCGACGGAGACGATGAAGCGCGGACGGTTTCGCACGGTGCTCGAAATGATCAAGTTCGAGCATTCGGTGTTCGCGCTGCCATTCGCACTGGTGGGGGCGCTCTTGGCGGCCAGCGCAGCGCATGAACTGCCGACGTGGCGGCAGATTTTGTGGATCATCGTCGCGATGGTTGGCGCGCGATCGGCGGCGATGACGGTGAACCGCATCGCGGACCGTGCTTACGACGCGAAGAATCCGCGTACGGCGAACCGGGCGCTGCCGAAGGGCGAACTATCGGTTGGATTCGCATGGATGTTTACGATCGCTGCTTCGGCGCTGCTGGTGATCGCGGCTTGGCAGTTGAACGCGCTGGCGCTGAAGCTTTCGCCGGTGGCGTTGGCGGTGTTGTTCTTCTACTCGTACACGAAGCGGTTCACGTCGTGGGCGCACTTCGTGCTGGGTTTCTGTCTGGGTATGTCGCCGGCGGCGGCGTGGATCGCGATTCGCGGATCGCTCGACTGGCGGATGCTGATTCTGTGCGCGGCGGTCACTTTGTGGGTCGGCGGGTTCGACGTGCTGTATGGGTGCCAGGACGTGGAGTTCGACAAGCAAGCCGGCTTGTATTCGATTCCGAAACGCTTCGGCGTGGCGAACGCGCTGCTGATTGCGCGCGGGCTGCACATTGTGATGGTGATGCTGCTGACGTGGCTCGCGATTAGTTTCGGACTGGGCTGGCCTGCTTGGGTGGGGATTTGCGTGGTGGCGGCGCTGCTCGCGTACGAACATTCGCTGGTGAAGCCGAACGACCTGAGCAAAATGAATGCTGCGTTTTTCACGGTGAATGGCTATATTAGTTTATTGTTCCTTTTGTTCTGGGGCGCTGCTGCAATCACGATGCGGCGCTGAGAAATCTTCATGGAGACCTCCACACACGCCACGATGGACCTGCGGATCACCGATGCGCGGCTCGAGCCGGTTGCGAAGAAAGTACTCGCCGGCGAGCGGCTGAGCGCCGAGGACGGTCTCGCGCTATTCCGGTCGAACGATTTGCTCGCGGTAGGCTGGCTGGCGAACTACGTGCGCGAGAAAAAGCACGGGAACGTTACGTATTTCAACGTCAACCGGCATATCAATCCCACGAATGTGTGCGTGGCGCACTGCAAGCTGTGTGCGTTTGGGCGGTCGCCGGATTCGCCGGGGGCGTACACGTTTTCGCTGGACCAGATGTACGCGCGGGCGGCGGAAGGCGTAAGCGAAGGCGCGACGGAGTTTCATATCGTCGGCGGCCTGCATCCGGATTTGCCGTTTGAGTTTTATCTCGATCTGATTCGCGGGCTGAAACAGCGCTTTCCGCAGGTGCATTTGAAGGCGTTCACGATGGTCGAGGTGGGTTACTACGCGCGCATCGCGAAGCTTTCGATCAAAGAAACGCTGCAGGCGATGAAGGACGCGGGCGTGGATTCGCTGCCGGGCGGCGGCGCCGAGATTTTCCATCCGCGCGTGCGCAAGATCATTTGCGATCACAAAGTGAGTGGTCAGCGTTGGCTGGAAATCGCCCGCACGGCGCACGAGATCGGGTTGAAGTCCAATGCGACGATGCTCTACGGGCATATCGAGACGCCGGAAGAGCGCGTCGATCACCTGATTCAACTCCGCGAGACGCAGGACAAGACGCACGGGTTCGTCACGTTTATTCCGCTGCAGTTTCACCCGGCTAACACGGGGCTTTCGGAGATTCCGCCAGCGACGGGATTCGACGATTTGAAGACGATCGCCGTGGCGCGGCTGATGCTCGACAACTTCGATCACATCAAAGCGTACTGGATCATGCTCACGCCGCGCGTGGCGCAGATCGCGTTGCGCTTCGGCGCGAACGACCTGGACGGAACCGTGGTGGAGGAAAATATTTACCACGACGCCGGGGCGACGACGCCGGAGTTTATGTCGCGCAATGAGCTGGAACGATTGATTCGCGCGGCGGGGCGCGAGCCGGTGGAGCGCGACACTGCTTACAATCGCGTGGACCGCGTGAAGAACCCGATGCCGCCGCCAAAGCCCGGACGCACGTCCTCGGGCGGCTTCATTCCTGAAACAGCGCTGACTTTGAACGTCTAGCGCGTTCCTAAGTTTCCATTCGAACAATTTAATTGTTGCGGTGCGCGAATTGCGTTCGCAGGGTTTCTGCGTCTACGAGTGCGGGTGCGATTTGTCGTAGACCTTCATGAGTTGTTCGATGCTCGCCTGCGTGTAGCGCTGCGTGGTGGAGAGCGATGCGTGGCCGAGCAGCTCCTGAATTGCGCGCAGGTCGGCGCCATCTCCAAGAAGGTGCGTGGCAAACGCGTGACGAAACGCGTGCGGGTGCAAACGCCACTCCGGATTGATCAACATGCAGTACTTCCGCACGGCCTGCGCGACGGAATAGGCTGAGATGCGGCGGGCGCGCGCACTGAGGAAAACGGCGTCGTAGTTTGGATCGGGATTTTTCATCGCGAGAAGTTCGAGCCGAAGCGGGAGGTAGGCATCGAGCGCCGCGGCGGCTTGATCGCCGAACGGGACGACGCGCTGTTTGCGCCGCTTGCCGAGGACGCGCAGCATCTGGCTGGTGCGGTCGATGTCGCCGAGATTCAAACCGACGAGTTCGCTGACGCGCAGGCCCGAAGCGTAGAGAAATTCGAGCATGGCGCGGTCGCGCGCGGGAATGTGGCGTTCGTGCGGATACTTGCCGTCAACTGTACGGCGCTGATTCTTGCTCGTCACGGTCTGGCGCGATTTGCCGCCGGGCATGCGGTCGAGAAAGGTCGAAATTTCCTCGGGCGTTTGCACGCGTGGGACGCGGATGGGCAGCTTCGGCGAGTGCAGCAGTTTTGCGGGATTGCTCTGGACCCAACCTTCGCGCACGCAGAACTTGAAAAACGCCCGCAGCGCCGCGATCTTGCGTTTGATCGTGGGCTTGGAGAGGTCGCGGCCGTAGAGCGAGCTGACGAATTCGCGCAGAAGGATCAATTCGGTGGCTTCCATAGACGGAGTGGTTTCACCGGGCGGCGTGATGAACTTGATGAACATCTCGAGGTCTTCGCCGTAGTTGCGAATGCTGTGCGCGGAGAAATTGCGCTCGTAGTGCATGTAGTTGACGAAGTGTTGGAGCGCGGTGTCGAAGTCCATGGCCCGGTATCCCGCTGGAATTATAGGACGCTCAGCATTGCTTCTTGTGGCGCGATTGCGAGTGCGCGGCGTGAAAGGCAACTCCGTCGCTGAGCGGTTTCACATTCCTTTAGATAACTTCTTAACACACGGGCAGGGCGCCTACAAGGTGCATCGGTGCGGCTTAAGGTTGAGGCGGGGATGAATGTGCGGATTCGAGTTCGCCCGTCCAGAATTGGTAGGCGTGGTCGGTCAGTGTCTCCACGGATTCGTCAGCGTTGAGGCTAAGTTTTAGCATGGCTGAGTGATCGAAGAGAGCGCGCAACGTTTCCTGCTCGCGGACGAAATACGCGTGAATCTCCTCGTTGGTGCGGCCAAACTTCCGGGCGTATTCCAGAATGAACTGCTCGTTCAATCGCGGAACGATGCCGCGGTGCCACAGCGTGGAAGGCTGAGCTTCGAGGAACAGCAATTTGGCGCCGAGCGCGGCCAGGCGCACGTCGACGGGGGCTACGTCCGGCCAAGCTACGGTGCCGGGCCTCACGCAGTGGGTGAGATGCAGTGTGTCTAGAATGGCGAAAGCCCACGGGCGATCGTGTTCCTGGACGCTCGCGTGAAACCATTCGAGCGGCGAAACGATGCGGTCGAGGTGCGCGAGATTTTGAGCGACGGTTAGATTGCCGCCATCTTCCGCTCGCGCGAGCGGACCGAAAGTGTGCGACTGCGCAAGGTGAAGCACGGAGCGAATTTTTCGCGAGCCGCGGGCCGCCACGTGGCGGCGCAAGAGCGCGTCAATGAGCGAAGACTTTCCGACTCCGGATGTGCCTTCGATGATGAGGATCTCGCAGGGTTGCACTTGACACTTTCCCTGAGTCAGGGGGATCCGTTCAGAATCCGCCCGAGCTCGAGCGGACGGCGATGACGGCCGCGATATAAATGGCAAGGGTGCCGATGGAATCCCACTCTCTGTGCGATAGGTGAAACAGCACTGCGATTCCAAACACGACGAGCAAAAGATAACTTCCGACGCGCGACAGCCGCGGGACCAGAAATAGAATTGCGCCGACAGTTTCAATCCCGGCCAGCAGAGGCAGAAACCAGGCATGCGGAGAAGAATTCGCTTCGGTGATTCGGTGCGCGGAGTGAAAGAACGTCCGCAGCGAAGCGACGAGGACCACGATGCCCACGGCCCATTGCAGAAATTGGATAGGAAGAGACGCGGAGCTTCCAGCTGGTCGAGGACTCATCGATCGGCCCCTTTGCGAGTGACGGCGGTGCGTTTTTCTTTCAGCAGATGGCTCGCGGACGAGTCCAGGTCGAGTCCGTAGATTTCTTTCAGCATGGCGATCCGCTTGAGCGACTCGGCGGAGAAGGGCGTTTTGTTGTCGAATGCGTGAAGCACGATGCCTTCGAGCAGATCGCCGAGCGTCATGTCGTGAAATTCGGCGAAGGCCTTCAGAACTTTGAGCAAGCGCTTTTCGATGCGAACGCCGGTCTGTACGCGTTCGACGAACAGCCGGTTGTCGTGCGCGAGCGAGATGAGAGCCTGGCGACGTTTTGGCTTCTGCGGCATCAGCGTCCGTCCTTGGTCAGGGAATTCAGAATCGCGAGATCGACCGGAAGCGGAGCGCGATCGGGCAGCACCCAAGACTCTCGCGCGTTCGAGGAAAACAACGCTTGTGGCGACCAGTAGCGCTCGAGGAGTTTTGCGTTAAGCAGGCATTCGTTGGCGCTGAGAAATTCCGCGAAGGTCGGCTCGTCGTGCGACGCGAGGAGGGCGACCCAAGCCGTGGTGATCGTTTCGTGATAGATCGCGGCCTTTCCATGATGCGCTGCGAAAGCGCGAATCGTCGCGCGCACGGAATCGAGGGCAGCGGGGAAGGGGTACGCGTGCAACTTCAACCACGCGAGGCGCAGGTGATCGCCGTGGCGAAACTGTTCGAGCGGGAGCGTGCGCGACGATACGGCCGAGAGGAAAGCGACGTCTGAGAGATTTGAGGTAGCAATCGTGATCGACATGGTTGGTATCTATGTACCAGTGTACCAAAATCAGAGAGACATGAGAAGGCTCGGGGCAACGAGACGCTGCCTATTCGGGTGGTGCCAAACGGTATGCGGAGCGCGAGGAGAGGAGCGTGAGTTCACACGGCTGGTCCTTCGACGCACAGGCCAGCATGGCGAGCCGGGGCATCGTTTTCAGCGACGTGTCCGGAAAGGTCTGCGGCATTGTCGTGGCGCGAACGGAATCGCTCAATCCTGCCAACGAGCTTTCGTCCCCGATGCTTGCGAGGTCTGTGATTTTGGAATCGTTGCCGATGATCAACGTGTACTGCGTGATGCCCTGAGCTTGAGCTATGTTTTCGACACTTACCTTTCGCGATGACGATTTGCTCTTTCGAGTGGCCTCCAGCCGCGACTCGATTTGCGGATCGCCCCCAAGAAGACCGGAGAGGCGCTTGCGGACGAGCGTCTCATCGTCGCTAGGGTTTGCGGCAGTTGGAAACGCGTTCAGCGCGTCCAGATATATTCGGATCGCGTCGTCCTTGCGGCCAGCCGCTTCGTAAAGTTGGCCGAGGTGTCCGCCGATCACCGGATCCTCGGAGACTTGCCACGCGGCAAGCAGATATTTCTCAGCGGCGTCGGTTTTGTGCTCCTGAAAGTAGATCCAGCCGAGGGTGTCCCAGTACTCGGACAGCTTCACGAGAAGCGACCAGGTTTGCGAATTGGCATTGGCGATCGAGGCGTTGTTGATTTCCACTTCCACCACGTCGATCGAACGGTGCGACCAATCCTCGGCGTAACTGAGCGAAGAGTTATGTTCGGCGAGCGCGTAAGCCACGCTGTTCAGCATCGATTCGCTTTGGTCCAGAGTGAGCACATGCTGAAATCTCTGCACAGCCAAATCATCTTGATGGGTTTCAAGGTAAGCGCGGCCCAGCGCGAAGTGGGCACTCGTGTATTTGGGAAACTGGAAGGTGGATTTCTCCAGTACCGGCACCGCCTTGCCAGGCTGATGCAGCGCCAAGTACGCAATACCCAGCCGATACAACGCGTCTCCGTCCAGGGGCGCGGCATCGAGCCGCTTCAGCAGCATGTCCACGTCCTGCTGATACTTTCTTTCATTGAAGAGTGCCCACGCCATGTTCATGTAAGCGAGGTGATCGTTCGGCGAGAGCGCCAAATACTTCGTAAATGCAGCCTCGGCTTCCGGATATTCGCGCGCGTACATGTGGGCACGGCCAAGTTCGCGCCACGCTTCAGGGTATTGGGGATCGATTTTCACCGCGGACTCGAAAGAGGCGATCGCATTCGCCCAATTTTTCCGCGTGGCCTGATCCTGCCCGCGCTTGAACTGGTCCACTGCTTCGGTCGCGTGCGAAGGAGCCTCCGTGCTGTCGCTGGATGCAGAAGTCTCCGGCGCCGCCGTCTTGTCTTTTGTAGTTAAGTGCGCGGATTTGTTGCCCGCGGGTTCCCTCGGTGATGATGACACCGGGATAGCCGTCGCGTCTTTGACTTTGTCCACAAAGGCTGCGTACTCCTGCGAATCGGTTTGCGGGATTGAGGGAACGCGAAGAGTGAGCGAGCGGCTGGCTCGAAACGTGTTTTTTTGCCAGTCCTGGCTGGAGTCGTAGACAGCGAATTCCTTTTCGATCCGAAGCTTAGACGAGGCAGGCGCATCGGAAATCACGATCGAAGCGAATGTGAGATCGACGGCTAACGAGTACGACTTGGGGCCGTGAAAATCGACGCCCCCCGACGAATTTACGTTCGGCAGGAGCGTCGAGAGGTTCGCGTCGTGTATCGGTACGCTGGTGAGCCCGACCGCGAGCTGAGCCTGGTTCTGCGTCCTCGGATCTACGTGCGTCAGTTTCCCTTTCACGTGAAATTGCACCTTCACCGGACTTGATGTATCGCTGGCGTTAAGGATTTTGAAGCCCGTGACACTCGGCGAGCCGTAGAGGAAATGGTTCGTTGTGCCAATCACAGTGTCCGCGGATTTCGCTAGTTGATCCGGCGGGAGCACGCTGCCGAGAACTCGAATCAACACTTCAAGGTCGCCGCGAGTCTGGAGGTCTACTGTCGCATCGAGCGTGTCATCTAGATCCACAACGCCAGTGACGCCCACGTGGTATTCAGCGGCGACGGCAAGGTCCAGAGGCGTCTTCTTTAGATCCTTTCCGGAATCTGAGGAGACAACGAGCACTTCTTTGCCTCGCATCTGAGGCAATAAGTATCCGAATGGAAACACGCCGACCGTTGGATCGAGCCAAAGATCTTGGTCTCCGAGGTGCAAGAACGTGAATGCATGATCGAATTGCAGCGGATTCGGAACGCTCGGATCGACGTCTTGCGACCCGTTTGCCAGAACCGTATGCGCGTGAAGTCCTTCCGCTTCGAACATCGATTCGAGGAGAATCGCTTTGTCTTTGCAGTCACCGTACCGGTTTGCGAGAACGTCAGCGGCCGGATGGGGCTGGTAGCGGCCGACGCCGAATGAAAGACTGACATACCGAATATTTTGCGAGACCCAGTAGAAAAGCGCATGGGCCTTCGCGTCAGGGGTCTGCAGTCCCTTTGTGATTTCGTCTGCTTTTGCACGAATTTCCGGCGTCGGCGTGCGTCTGTCGCTTTCGATCTGGGCATACCAATCGGAAACCTCGCCCCAAGTTCGAAATGTGGAGAACATCACGCGCGGTGCGGCAGTTGGACGGTTGCCTTCGAGCAGATTCACAACGTCGAAGTGGAAATTCTTGAAAAAATCGATCGGCGGTGGAGTGCTGGAGTTCGACGTCGCCCAGTGATACAGGTTGCGGTCTCCTTCCACTTTCAACGATGGCTCGATACCGTCTGGGCTCTTGAGTTTCAGTTCGCGATCTTTCGGTACGTTCAAATCGAGTTGTTCGTCGAGCGCGATGATCCGTCGCTGGAAATCCAATGCCTGCCAGAATTGGCCGGGAATGAGCGGCTTCGCGATCTTTACAGCGTCATACTCGACCGAATCACCTACTGAGACGCCGGGAACGGTAACGTGCTTTTCTCTCGCGTCCGTATAGATTGGCGCTTCACGTGTGACCGGAGCACTCAGATCCTGAACAGTGTCCGGTCCCGCGGTGATGCTTGTGCCGTCCGCCTTCAGAATCCTGACGCTTTTGATCTGTTCTTCCTCATTCGCGGCGTTGTAAGCGAAGACCAGCTGGCCGGCGAAGTTTAGTCCCGCCTGAGACTGAACGCGGATGCGGGCGCGAGTTTCAAGCGTCATCGAGCCGTCGTTTTCGCAGCGGATGAAGGTGTGGATGTACTCGTAAATGGCGGGTTGCTGGGAGAAGTCTTGCGATGTTGCGGAAGCCGGCTGAGACGTCGCTGCGGGCGTCGTCGACGATTGCGCGGCGACACAAAGTGTAAAAACGAAGGAACCGAATAGAACGGCAAAACCTTGCGCACACAAGGTTAGACGTTGGTACATGAAGCCAAGGATAACCTCAAGTTCAGCGGGTTTCCAGTGAGTCAAGCGCCAAAAGTTCCTCGGGTGCACTGTTGGCTGCTCTTGCTAATCAGAGCCGCGACGTGGAGCGCAGCCATTTGAATACAAGTGGGTGCGGTACCCAGAAAGGTCAAATCCAGTGAATTTAGGGCTTGGCGCCGACGGGTTCGGCGGCAACGGCTGCGGGAGTTGCGGATTCCGCTGGGGCTGGAGCCGGAGCTTCAATTTCCCAATCGCAGCCTTCCTTGACGCACGAGCGGAAGTTGCCCTGCTTGGTGCGCTTCTCGACGATGAACGGCGCGCCGCACTTCGGGCACGGTTCGTTGATCGGTTCATGCGGCGATGTGTAATCGCAATCTGGATAGCGGCTGCAGCCGTAGAAAATGCGGCCCGCACCACGGCCCTTCGATGTGCCGCGGCGTACAAACTCACCTTCGTTGCACTTGGGGCATTTGATGCCTAGCGTGATTGGGCGCGTGTACTTGCACTTCGGATAATTCTGGCAACCGATGAAATCGCCGAAGCGACCCTGGCGGCGAAGCAGCGGCGCTTCGTCGAGCGGACACTTTTCGTCGAGCACGACGTCCGGCTGGCGCGCGATACGCGTGCCTTGGACGAGGCGTTTGGTCTGCTTGCACTCCGGATACCCGGAGCAGGCCAGGAACGCGCCGAAGCGGCCAGCCTTCACGACCATTTCCTTGCCGCACGTATCACAGTATTCGGTTTTCTCTTCGCCCTCGGCGGGAAGCTCGGGCGAAAGATCCTTGATGTAATCGCACTCGGGATAGCGATTGCAGCCGAGGAAGAAGCCGAGGCGCGAGATGCGCTCGAGCAATTCCCCCTGGCCGCACTTTTCGCATTTGAGACCCGTCGGAATGCCCGCCTTGTAGGAGAGCATCTCTTCGCCGGCTTTATCGAGATCGACAGTGAAGCGGTCCCAGAATTCCTGGACGGACTGGCGCCAGGGCATCTTGCCTTCTTCGATTTCGTCGAGTTCCTCTTCGAGGCGGGCCGTGAAGCCAACATCGAAGATGTCCTCAAAACTTTTGACGAGAAGCACGCTCACGCGCTCGCCGAGCATAGTGGGCGCGAAGCGGCCGCCATCCTTCGTGACGTACTCGCGCTCGACGATCGTCGAGATAATCGCGGCGTACGTGGACGGGCGTCCGATGCCTTTTTCTTCGAGCTCCTTCACGAGCGTCGCTTCGGTGTAGCGCGGCGGCGGCTCGGTGAAGTGCTGCTCGGGACGGATCGATTCGAGGCGCAGGATTTCGCCCTCGCGCACTTGCGGCAGGCGGTTGCCCGCAGCGTCGCCGGCGTCTTCCTTTTCTTCTTCTTCCTGCACGGATTGGTAGGCGGCGAGGTAGCCGTCGAATTTCTGCACGGAACCCGTAGCGCGGAAAGTGTAGTCGCGCACTGCAACGTCGATCGTGGTCTGGTCGAAAATCGCGGGCACCATCTGCGAGGCGACGAAACGCTGCCAGATCATCAGGTAAAGCTTCCACATCGACTCATCGAGATAAGGCTTCACGCTTTCAGGCGTGCGCGTCACGTCCGTGGGACGAATCGCTTCGTGCGCTTCCTGCGCATCCTTTTTCGATTTGTAAACGTTGGGCTTCTCGGGGAGGTATTTCTCGCCAAAGCTCGCACCGATGTGATCGCGAACCTGAGCGACGGCGTCGGCCGAGACGTTCACCGAGTCTGTGCGCATGTAGGTGATGAGCGCGACCGAGCCTTCATCGCCGAGTTCAACGCCTTCGTACAATTTTTGCGCGAGCATCATGGTGCGCTTGGCGGTGAAGCGGAGGCGGTTGTAGCCGGCCTGCTGGAGCTTCGAGGTGGTGAATGGCGGCGGCGCGAAACGGCGCTTTTCCTTCTGCGTGACGCTCGCGACTTTCCATTCCGCATTCTCGACGTCCGAGAGCACCTTCTGCGCGGCGGCTTCGTTCGAAACTTCGAGGTCCTCACCCTTGTATTTGAAAAGCTTCGCTTCGAACGGAGGAGGATTGGACGCGCCAAGCAGTGCGTGGATCGTCCAGTATTCGACGGGAACGAACGCGCGTATTTCGAGTTCGCGCTCGACGATGAGGCGGAGCGCGACAGTCTGCACGCGGCCGGCGGAAAGTCCGCGGCGCACTTTGTCCCAGAGAATCGGGGAGACTTTGTAGCCGACAATGCGATCCAGCACGCGGCGCGCCTGTTGCGCGTCCACCAGGTTCGCATTCACTTGCGTCGGTTTTTCGAAGGCGGCCTTGATGGCCTTCTGCGTGATTTCGTTGAACATCACGCGGTAGATCTTCGGTGCCGCGCCGTTCGACGATTTCGAGGCGGCCTTGGTTTCCTTCGTAGGGGTGGTTACTTTGGCTTCTTTCTTTGCGGCAGACTTGTCGCCGTTCTTTGGTTCATCGTCGCCGTCTTCTTTCGGTTCGACTAGGTTCGAATATTGGCGCGGGTTGCTGAGGATTTCTTCCAGGTGCGCGCAGATTGCTTCACCTTCGCGGTCCGGGTCGCCTGCGAGATAGACGGCCTCAGCTGTACTGGCGGCTTTGCGAAGGTCGTTGATGACTTTGATTTTGTTCGGTATGACTTCGTAGGTCGGTTCGAAGATGTTCTTTTCGGTGACGACCACCGGCTTCGGCGCGGGCTTGGCGTCGGCCTTGGCTTTCTTCTTTTTCTTCTTCTTGGTCTTGGATTCGGCATCGGGAGGCAGAAGGATGCCGATGTTCTTCTTCGGCAGGTCCATCACGTGGCCGTAGGACGCCTTCACCACGTAGTTGCGCCCGAGATATTTGTTGATGGTCTTCGCCTTGGCGGGCGATTCGACGATGACGAGTGATCTTGCCATTGCGTTTTTCTCTAGTCCTTTATATTGCGCGAAATCTTGTGATGCTGAAAATGGGCGGCTCGATGCCGCCGGTCCGCAAGCGCTTCGCTTTCAACGTTTCTTTCAAGAGTTCTGCGATGTGGCCGGGCGGCCTGTTTCGACCCGGCTTGGTCCTACAATCCTAGCCTGCAATGGCCGAAAGGATTACAACAGGACTTTTAGGAATTGCTTACCCGGTAACTGACGTACCACGCCTTTGAGCTCCAGGTCAAATAGGGCGGCCAACACCTCCGAGGAGGTGAGGCCGGATTGTTCGACCAAATCGTCGATTGCCAGCGCCTCATCCTGCGCAAGCATCTCGTACAACACGCGCTCGGACGGGCCTAGATTCTGCTCGACGAGCACAGTTCGCTCCTCCGTTGTTGCCGACTCCACGGGCAGCAGCTCGGCCCGGACCGGCGTTGGCAGCTCCTCGATTACGTCCTCCCAGCCCGTGACCAGCTTCGCACCCTGTTTGATGAGTTGGTTGGGACCGAAGCTCGAAGGTTGGGTCGCATTGCCCGGTACGCCGAACACTTCGCGGCCGAATTCCATCGCGAGGCGCGCGGTGATCAGTGAGCCGGAGTGCTAGGCGCCTTCTACCACAACGGTGCCGAGCGACATTCCCGCGATGATCCGGTTCCGAATCGGGAAATTCTGCGCGCCGGGAAACGTGCCCATCGCAAATTCGGAAATGATCGCGCCGCGCTTGAGCATCTCGGCGAAAAGCTTCTTGTTTTCTTTGGGATAGACAATGTCGATCCCGCAACCAAGAACGCCGACTGTGGCTCCGTTCGCGGAAGTCAAGGCGCCAGAGTGCGCGCAGGAATCAATTCCGCGCGCGAGGCCGCTGACGATTACTACGCCCCGGTCGGCCAGGTCGCGGCCCAGCTTCACTGCCATTTGATTGCCGTAGGCCGTCGGACGACGCGAGCCGACAATCGAAATCTGGTGGCGCTTCAGAAGTGATTTATCACCAAGGAGATAAAGGAGGGGAGGAGGATCGAAAATCTGCAGAAGGCGCTGGGGGTAGTCGGGCTCGTCCCAAGTGATGAGCGACACGCCGGCGGCCTGGGCCTGCGCGATTTCCTTGGCTGCGGCGCTGAG
>JBEKJW010000082.1:0-16830 GCA_050011035.1 Candidatus Acidiferrales bacterium | reverse complement strand
GCGGGAAGTGCCGTCACGATTGTGCGGGGCAAGGCGAGCGCGGAGGCTACGGGGACTGCGGTCGGTTCGGTGCAAATCATCGATCTCGCGCGGCTATCGCGAGGAGAGGATCCGGCGGCGAACGTCGAGGTTCAGAACGGCGACGTGATCTCAGTATCCGCGGCACAGATTGTTTACGTCGTAGGAGCGGTGATTAAGCCGGGCGGGTTCGTGATGTCAAACCCGAGCGCGGGAATTTCCGTGGTGCAAGCCATCGCAATGGCGGAGGGATTCAACGGCGTGGCGGCCACCAATCGCGCTGTGATCATGCGGCAGTCGACGAACGATATGGCGCGGCAGGAAATTCCGGTGGATATTTCCCAGATGATTGGCGGGAAGACCGCGGACGTGGTGCTGGCACCAAACGACATCCTTTATATACCAGAGAGCGGAGCTAAAAAGGCTTTAAAGGCCCTCGGGCAGGTCGCGCTTGCGGCCGCCGACGGCGTCGCGATCTACGGCGTTGGCTACCGCGCCGCCGGTATCTCACCGTAGTTCCAACTGATTTCACTTTTAATTCGGCCACTTATCAAACCCAGGGGGAATCATGTCTTCATCGGTAGCTCCAAGTCCGGAAACACGTGTGGATGTCGCTGCAAAAGGCGTGGCTGCGGTGAATTCTTTTGAGTTTTTGGATTTGAAAGCGCAATTCGCGACGATCCGCGGCGAGGTGATGGCGGCAGTCACGCGCGTAATGGAGAGCCAACACTTCATTCTGGGCAGCGAGGTCGTGGAATTCGAAAAGGAAATTGCGGCGCTGCTGGGAGCAAAGCACGCCATCGCGTGTGCGTCGGGTTCGGATGCCCTGCTGCTGGCGCTAATGGCTTCGGGAATTGGCGCGGGCGATGAGGTGATTACTACGCCGTTCACGTTTATCGCAACCGGTGGCGCCATCGCGCGGGCGGGAGCGAAACCGGTGTTCGTGGACATCGAAGCGGCGACGTTCAACATCGACGTCGCGAAGATTGAGGCCGCGATGACGGCGCGAACGCGAGCGATCATGCCCGTGCACTTGTTTGGGCTGTCCGCGGACATGGACTCGATTCTGGATCTAGCGAAGGGACGGGACATCGCGATTGTGGAAGATGCCGCGCAGGCGATTGGCTCGACGTACAAGGGCCGCAACGTTGGAACGATCGGGACGTATGGATGCTTCAGCTTCTTCCCATCGAAGAATCTAGGCGGCGCGGGAGACGGCGGCCTGGTGACGACCGAGGATGCGACGCTGGCCGAGCGGCTACGCGTGATTCGCGTTCACGGCAGCAAGAAGAAGTATCACCACGACGTGCTGGGCACGAACAGCCGGCTCGACGCGCTGCAGGCAGCGATACTGCGGGCGAAACTCGCGCATCTTGAAGCGTGGACGGCGGCGCGGGAAGAGCGCGCGGATCGTTATAGGAAAATGTTCGCGGCGGCGCAGATTGGCGAGAACGTCGTGGTGCCCGAGGCGCCTGTGGCGGGTTCGCGGCATGTCTATAACCAATTCACGATTCGCTGCCGGCAGCGCGACGAGCTTCGCGAGAGCCTTCGCGCCACAGGAATTCCGACCGAGATCTATTACCCGGTGCCGTTGCACTTGCAACCGGCGTTCGCCTATCTGGGATACGAGCGGGGCGATTTGCCCGTCGCGGAACAGGCGAGCAACGAAGCCTTGTCGCTTCCCGTTTTCCCCGAGCTGACGGAGTCGCAACAGCAGTCCGTGGCGGATGCGATCGCGAAGTTTTACCGGCAGACGAACTGAACAAGCTGGACGACGGCGCCGCTGCAGGTAATATTTTTGTAAATTCATATTTCTTTGACGGCCTTGCAATTCCTGGCGCTGATGATGCGCACACACGACGCGCTGATTCACGCTCCTCGCTGACGCAACGTCAGCGGACTTACACTCTCGCTTCTTAAGCGCCGGACATTCACACAAAGGGGACCAGCATGAGCGGGCAGTATCCGGGTGTCGGAGTCATCGGGTGTGGTTTTTGGGGGCGCAATCTCGTCCGGAATTTTCACACGCTGGGGAGTTTGAAGGGAGTTTGCGATGTCGATCCGGTAAGGCTGCGGGAATTGCGAGACACGTACTCCGTAGCGGCGACGAATCGGGTGGAAGATTTGCTGGCGATGCAGGAAGTGGAAGCCGTGGCGATCGCGGCTCCCGCAGCGCAACACTTCGAACTAGCCAAGCGCGCGATGCTCGCGGGGAAAGATGTGTTCGTTGAGAAGCCGCTCGCGCTGCAATCGGATCAGGGCGAGGAGTTGGTTAAGCTTGCGCGCAAGCTCGGCCGCATCCTGATGGTCGGCCACCTGCTGCACTATCATCCGGCGATGATCGAGTTGCGGAGGCTGGTCCACGCAGGTGAGCTGGGCAAGATCGAATACATCAGCTCGTCGCGGCTGAACTTGGGCAAGTTGCGCACGGAAGAGGACATTTTGTGGAGTTTCGCGCCACACGACATTTCGGCGATTTTGTATCTTCTCGATGAAAACCCGACGCAGGTGGCGGCGCAAGGAGCGAGTTACCTGAACCATCCGATCTCGGATGTGACGCTGACGATTTTGAACTTCGGAAGCGGCGTGAAGGCGCACATCTTTGTGAGCTGGCTGCACCCGTTCAAGGAACAGAAGCTGGTGGTGGTCGGCGACCGGAAGATGGCGGTGTTCGACGACACGCAGAAGGAACGCAAGTTGGTACTCTTTCCGCATCGCATCGACTGGGTGAACCGCGTGCCGGTGGCGCGGCGGGCCGAGGGCGAAGTGGTCGAGATTTCAAGCGACGAGCCGTTGCAGATGGAGTGCCAACACTTCCTTGAGTGCGTTCGCGACCACGCTACGCCTCGGACAGATGGCGAAAACGGTCTACGCGTGCTGAAAATCCTACACGCGGCGGGACAGTCGATTCGCGATCACGGGCGGCCGGTTTCGAGTGAGGTTAAACGCCAGCCACACTATTTCGCGCACTCAAGCGCGTTTGTGGACGAGCCGTGCGAGATTGGAGACGACACGAAGATCTGGCATTTCTCCCACGTGATGAACAACAGCCGCATCGGACGAAAGTGCAATCTCGGACAGAACGTTCACGTCGCGAGCGGCGTCGTCATCGGCGATAACGTGAAAATCCAGAACAACGTTTCGCTCTACGGCGGCGTCGAGCTGGAAGACGATGTATTTTGCGGGCCGTCGATGGTGTTCACGAACGTGGTAACGCCGCGGAGTCATGTGAATCGTCGGTCCGAATACCAGCGAACGCTGGTGAAGCGCGGAGCGTCGCTCGGCGCGAATTCGACAATCGTTTGCGGGATTACGATTGGCCGCTACGCATTCGTGGGAGCCGGCGCTGTGGTGACGCACGACGTAGCCGATCATGCGCTGGTGGTGGGCGTGCCGGCGCGACGCGTGGGCTGGGTCTGCAAATGCGGAGTGCGGCTCGATGATTCGACTGGTGTGGGAATTTGCCGGGAATGCGGCGCGACGTACATGATCGCTGCCGGTGTGGTGAGCGAAGTTCGCAACATCGATGTGCGCACCAAGCGCGAAGAGCGGACAATGGCGGCAAGCGCGGGCAACGACTGAGGCTGCCCGCGTTGGGCAGGCTGTGGAGTTCATTTAGCGCGGAATTCTGTAGATGAAACACGAATCATCGGGAGTGGTTTGTTTGCAGTAGGGCCAGAGTTTCCTTCCTTCGTTTAGTTCCCAATCCCAAACGAGAAACATGCGAGGCCGCTGGAAGAGGAGGTCTATGACCAAAGAAGATTTGCTACCGATGTATCTCTCGGGTCTGGAACAGGCCAAGTGCGAACTGGCGCGCGCGGAAAAGTCGTGGAGCATGACGAACGATCCACTCGAAAAAGTTCGCTGGTCGCTCGACGCGGAGCTCCGGCGCGCGCTAGTGCGCGTGTACAACGGGCTGGTGGTGTTCGTGCAGGAGCCGAAGTCTTGAAGTACATCCGGCACCGTCGCAATTCACGCGTCCCGGGGGAGTCGCCAAGTTGCCGCCTTATCGCGTAGTGATCCACGGCCTGCCGCACTTCTGCACCAAGCTCGAGCGACTGCTGCAATGCGAGGGCTGGGACGTGCGTTATCACGCGTGCCAATCTCTGGGAAACATGGCGGCGCTGGCGCGCGACCTGAGCCGCGCGGACCTGGCCTACACGTGGGGCGGGCGCGTGAGCTTAGGAAAGTTTCTGCAAGCAGCGCGCTGGTTCGATGTGAAGAACCTGGTGATGCTGTGGTCCGGCAGCGACATTTTTTATGGGCAAGAGCAAGTGGCAGCCGGACAGATGCATCCGTGGATCGCGAGCAAGACTCACTGGGCTGTTTCGCCGTGGATCGCCGACGAGGCGCGTGCGCTGGGATTGAAATGTGAGTTCGTGCAGGCGTCGTTCGTCGAGCCGGTTGCGACGGTCGCGCCGCTTCCCGAGGAATTCGCGGTGCTCTGCTACGTGCCGAATCGCGAGAAGGCGGCGCTCTACGGGTGGGAGGAAATCAAGGCCGTTGCGCAGGCGCTGCCAGACGTGGAGTTTCGGATCGTTGGGCTGCTGAATGGTGAAACGCTCGATGCACCCGCGAACGTGAAGCTGGGCGCGTGGGCCAAGGATCTGGCGCCGCATATTCGACAGGCGACGGTTGTGTGGAGGCCGGTTCGCCACGATGGGCTGTCGTTCATGGTGCTGGAGTCGCTCGCGCAAGGCCGGCACGTGATTTACAGCTATCCGTTTGTGGGATGCGTGCAGGCGGTGACGGCGGATGTGGCACGACGGGAGATCGAGAGGCTGCTCGCTCTGCATCGCGCTGGTCGGTTTGGCGTGAATGCGGCTGGAATCGAAGCGATTGCGCGCGAGTTTACGCCTTCGACCGTGCGTGCGAATCTGCTGCGACGATGGGAGGAAATCATTCTCGCCGGGCGCGCGGCACAAGATCGCGGAGTTGGCGCGCGCGCATCTGGGAAAGCGACGGAACAGGTGTCACGGTGAAGCGTACATCGTTTTCGACGATGGGTCTGAAGACGTGAAAAGGCATCGCGTGTTGGTTCATGGGCTGGTCTACTTCGGGCAAATGTTCGCGGAACTCATGGACGGCGATGGGTGGGAGTTCCGCTACTACCCCGACCGCGGCGCGACGAATTTTGCACGGATGGCCCGCAAACTCGCGGAGTGCGATCTGGTCTACCAGATTGGCGGCCGTGTGAGTCTCGGGCCGTTCCTTCGCGCGGCGCATGCGCTTCAAAAAAGCAGAGTCGTGATGCATTGGGTGGGTAGCGATACGTTCGAGCAACAGCAAGAGCTTGCTGACGGAAAGTCGCATGCGTGGGTGATGAGCGGAATACATCACTGGGCCGAATCGATTTGGATGGTGCGCGAAGTCGAGACACTTGGATTGGGCTGCGAATTGATACCACTGCCCTCGGCGCGCGTGCCGGATGTTCCGTCGCCGCTGCCGGCAGAGTTTTCTGTCCTGGTTTACATGCCCGTGGTTGATCGGGGCCAACTCTATGGGCTGGATCGAATTCTAAGAGCGGCACGAGCATTGCCGCATATTCCTTTTGTGCTAGTGGGGCTGTATGACGGCACGATTGAAGACGCACCCCCGAATCTGGAAATTCACAGCCGGGTGCCCGATCTTGCGGAGTTCTACCGGCGCGCAACGGTGGTGTGGCGGCCCGTGCGGCACGACGGACTTTCGTTCATGGTGATGGAAGCGATGGGACACGGGCGGCACGTATTGTGGACGTATCCGTTTCGCGGATGCGTTCGCGTGGAGACTGCCGAAGATGCAATACACGAGATTGAGCGGCTTCATGCCGAGCATGCGAGCGGCACGCTGACAATCAATCACCAAGCTGTGGAGGCAATTGCAGAGGGCGGTTACTTACCCGATGAGTTGCGAAGCGAAATCCGAGCGCGGCTGGAGCAGTTGATTGCGGCTTAAGGATGAGCGCTGCGCCGGACAAATGCGAGCGCCGCGGCGAAAGTGGCTGCCAATCGTGTTGGCGCTGTTGGTTGTTGCTGCCAACGCGGCGCACGCAACACAAGTTGCGGCACCGAGCGCGAAACCGCTGGGAGATCGATATCTGCTCCTCGTGAACACCGCGGTCGCATCGATGATGACGGACGAAAAGCTCACGCAGTTCGATAAATCGCCGTACGACGGACTGGCGGTGGCTTTCCTTCACGCGTACGACACTTCGCCGGTGCCTTCCGTGGCAGAGATGGACGCGAAGCTCACGGAGTGGAAGTCGTACACGAGCAAAACGATTTGGCCCTGGGTCTACGTGAATCGGATGCTGGCAATCGATCCCGCCGACAAGAATCCTTACTCCAAGGATGCGTACTTCCGGCGCTTTCCCGGTGCGGATCTCGACGGCAAAGGCGGCGCGCAGGACGAGTTCATAACGAACTGGAGTAATGCGCTGCGGGCGGCGAAAGATTCGCACGCGCCGGGGATCGTTTGCGATCTGGAGTTTTACAACTACCAGAAGGCCTACGAAATTCCAGAGCTCGCGTCGCACATTAATCAGACGCCACAAGCCGCGACCGATCTACTGCGCAAGCTTGGCGCACGGATGGCGGATGCGGCAGCGGCGCAATATCCGGACGCGGTTTTGTGGTTCCTCTTCACGGGGCTGACCCATCCGGACTACAAGTCCGCCGGCGGGCAGTCGTACTACCCCGCGCCGTCGTACGTCGCGCTCGGCATGCTGGACGAGATTCGGGCGAAGCGCATGAACTTGAAGGTTCTCACCGGCGGCGAGGGAAGTCTCGGCTACTGCCACGTATCGATGGACGAATTCCAAACGAAGATTCGCGATCGTGCGAATGCCTATAAGCAGCTGATGGCAAAGTACGGATTGGAGCTTGAGCTCGCGGGAACGCTGACGCTTTGGAGCGACACCGCTGCGAAAAAAGGCTGGGTGAATCAGTATCCGTGCAAGGAGTCACCGGCGGCGACAGTCGAAGAGCTTGAACCGTATCTCGAGACGCTCTTCCGTTCTTACCGTTACAACTGGATCTACGGATCGAATGACGGCGGCTACAACGCGTTTGCTGCGGATTCGGCGCCGCGGTTCGACGCAGTCATTCGGAAGGCGCTCGACCGCACGCGCGGTGTGAGCGCGAACTAAGTCTCACCGACCAGCAGAAATCCCGAGAATAGACGGATTTGTGGTTCAAGCTGCGACATCGCGAGCAGTAGAAGTCCAAGCGCGGCCCCTTTCGCGTGAGGCGCTTCGGTATGGAGTGAAGGAGTTGGCTCGGCGGGCCGGCGTCTCCGCGGAACTTTACAACACGTGGCGATTCGAGTTCGGAGATTTCGGAGCGACGACGGTGTTTGTACGCACCGGGACCAACAGACGAGTCGAGTTTCCGAAAATGCCGGCGGCAATCTGGGCGGATGTGTTGGCCGGGCGGTTTCGCGTATCGAGCGCTTACTGGATGAAACCGCCAAAGGCCGAGCAGCAGAGCGCGATTCCGGACTTCAGAATTCCCTTTTCGTCGTCTGAACGCAAACACGTTGGGCCGCTCTTTTCGCAGCCGCAGCCCGATGTTGTTGCGTGCGCGCTGAACCTTCCGATCGCCACGGTTCTCACGCTTGCGCGATTTGAGGAAACGCTTAAATCGCAACGCGACGAGCACGGAAGGTTTCGATCACACGGCGGCGTCGCGTGGGCGGGGGGATTTCATGATCGGCCGATCGTCGACGAGTACGGCTTGGCGTTCGAGCAAGCGCTGCGGTCGCTACTGCCCGCGTGGGAGCCGACGGGGCGGAAGTTTCGCGTGATGTTGGGCCACGACGTGGATGAGATTGGCCTGCCATTCAATTTTCGCAGCGCAATCGCGCACACGCTGCGTCGCAAGAGCCCCGCGTCGACGGTTCGCGACTTGCTCGCGCCCGCGCTTGGAACCGATACGGCGTACATGCGATTTCTGCGCGAGATTGTCTCGCTTTCGCTGCGGCACAAGCTGAACTCAACGATCTACTGGAAGTGCAGCGTGAAGGGGCCGCACGACACAGGCTACGATCCGCGAGATCCGAAATTGCGCGAAGCAATTGAAACGTTTCGAGATGCAGGCGTCGGAGTCGGAATTCACCCAGGTTACGAGACATATAAACGACGGGAGCGATTCGTCTTTGAGGTTACGGCGCTGACGTCTTTGCTTGGAACGCGCCAAGTGGGCGGGCGGCAGGATTTTCTACGCTGGGATCCGTCGTGCTGGATTTCATGGGAATCCGAGAGGCTCGTCTACGACGCATCCGTTGGTTTTGCTGACGCGATTGGATTCCGCGCGGGCACGGCGATTCCCTACAGGCCCTGGCTATTCGCAGAAAACCGCGAAGCGCGGCTGCTCGAAATTCCGGTCACAGCGATGGATTCGGCGCTGCGTGGTTACATGAAGCTGAATGCAAACGATGCACTCTCCCGCATTCGACGCATGGTGGAGCGATGCCGAGCCGTGGGCGGCGTATTTCACCTCGTATGGCACAGCACAACGATGATGGATCGCGGATACGCGAAGGCTTACAGGACGCTCGTCGAGGAACTTTCGGGAGCGCCTGGATTTTCAAGCGGCGAGTTGGCATAGATGCGAGCTTCGACGATGAAACGCATCGGACAAAAGTGGATCAGTGTTGTAGGAGCAAGGCCACACTTTGTGAAGCTCGCGCCCGTGTGCCGCGCGATCGAAGCGCACAACGCTGAAGCCGATTCACCGATCGAGCATGTAATCGTTCACACAGGCCAGCACTACGATCCAGAAGTTGCAGAACTGTTCTTCGTGCAGATGGCGATTCCGGAACCGAAGTACAACCTCGGAGCAGGCTCGGGTACGTTTGGGGCGCAGCTCGGGAAAATGCTCGAAGGGCTGGAGCCGATTTTCAGAGAAGAACACCCGGGCCACGTGATCGTTTACGGTGACACGAATTCGACCCTCGCGGGCGCGCTGATCGCGTCGCGCCTGCATCTGCCGCTCGTCCATGTGGAAGCTGGGTGCCGAAGCTACGACGTGCGCATGCCGGAAGAGCAAAACCGCATGGTGGCCGATCAACTGAGTGCGGTTCTTTTTGTGGCTTCCGCTAGCGCCCAGGAGAATTTGCATCGTGAAGGAATTGGAGCGAAGGACGATCCGCTGCGACGCCGCGTCGTTTTCGTGGGCGACGTGATGTATGACGCGCTTCTGCACAACATGCGGCTTGCGCAGAAAACGGCGACAGGGAGTCTCGCGATTCACGGTCTCGAGACTGGTTGCTATTACTTGCTGACAATTCACCGTGCCGAAAATACCGACGACCCTCGAATTCTCGCAGGCATTCTTGACGCCGTAGGGTCGCTCGGCCGGCCCGTGGTGTTTCCCGCGCATCCGCGTACGAGGGCCGTACTTGAAAAGAACGGCTTTGCGGTTCCGCCAAACGTGAAGCAGATTCCACCGGCGGGCTACCTGGAAATGTTGATGTTCGAGAAAAACGCGCGGGCAATCCTCACCGATTCCGGCGGAGTGCAGAAGGAAGCTTTCTATCTAGGCGTGCCGTGCGTGACGCTGCGCGACCGCACCGAGTGGCCGGAGACCGTGGCCCTCGGCGCCAATCGCGCCGCGGGAACGAGCAAGGAATCAATTTTGGCGGCGGTGAGCGCCGCTGAATCGGCGAAGCGAATGCCGGGAACGCCCTACGGCGATGGCCACGCCGCGAGAACAATTGTGGCGGAGCTAATCCGACTTGGAGATGGGCGCACAGTTCGCGACGAAGTGCGCGCGGCAACCGCCTAAGACCCAGCGATGGCCCTACCTTTGGCTCAAACTTTTGCGTCGCAACAAGCGGGTTCTGATGCGCACGCTAAAGTCGTCCACATGACGACCGTACACTCGGCGCTCGATCCGCGCATTTTTCATAAAGAGTGCCGCTCGCTTGAGCGCGCCGGATTCCGGGTGACGATTATCGGACCGAACACCGCTGACACAGTTGCTGATCGCGTAGAAATCAAAGCGATAGCGCGGAATGGTTCGCGAGTGTCGCGGATGACGCGCAGCGTGTGGAACGTCTACCAGGAAGCCCTGCGCCAAAGGGCGGACATCTATCACTTCCACGATCCGGAGTTGATTCCTGTCGGTCTGCTCCTTCGCGCGCAAGGCAAGAAGGTGATTTACGACATTCACGAGGACCTGCCGAAGGACATACTCTCGAAGTTTTATTTGCCGCCATGGAGCAGGCAAGTGATCGCGTGGTTCGCGGACAAGCTGGAAGGCGCTGCGTGCGGACACTTTTCCGCCCTGGTGGTGGTGACGCCATCGATCGCAGAGCGATTTCGCCCGATGAACGAGCAGACAGTGATCGTTCACAACTATCCGTATCCGAAGGAAATCGTGTTTGCGCAGGAACCAGCGCCGTGGAAAACGCGGCACCAATCGGTTGCTTACGTTGGCGGAATCACGGCGCAGCGCGCGATTCGAGAGATGGTACACGCGATCGCGCTCGTACCCGACGAGCTTGGCGCGACGCTGGAACTCGCCGGAAACCAAATCATGCCGGACGCCAAACCGGAGGAGATTTACCGGCACCGCGGCTGGCAGCGCGTGAAGCATCACGGTTTTCTCGATCAGCCGAGCACGTTCAGGCTGCTGCATAAGGTGCGCGCCGGGCTGGTTTTGTTTCATCCCGAGCCGAATCACGTGGAAGCGATGCCGCAGAAGATTTTTGAATACATGGGAGCAGCACTTCCGCTGATTGCGTCGGACTTTCCTTTCTGGCGAGAAATCCTGGGGCCGATTCGGTGCGCACTCTTTGTGGACCCGCTCGACCCTCAAGCGATCGCAAACGCGATTGAATACATCCTGCTGCATCCTGAAGAAGCTGAAGCGATGGGCCGACGCGGCCAGGCCGCGGTGCTCGAGCGCTACAACTGGGATTACGAAGCCGAGAAACTCGTGAAACTCTACTCCGGTCTGGTGAACAACACATGTGCGGCATAGCGGGAATCGTTTCGCTCGATGGGTTCGAGCCGGGCGTCCTGGAAGAGATGACGCATCTGGTGAGCTACCGCGGGCCGAGCGGATTTGGATTCGCGTACGCGTGTGGTGACGTGCGAAAACCGGTGTGCGTGGTGCACAACGAGAACCGGCGGCCGCAGATGTCTCGTGCCTTGGTCGGTTTGGGCAGCCGGCGGCTCGCGATCCTGGACACATCGGCGCTGGGGACGCAGCCGATGGTGAGCGCCGACGGAAGCTGCTGCATCACGTTCAACGGCGAGATCTACAACTACAAAGAAATTCGCGACGAGCTGCGCGTGGCCGGGCATGAGTTCCGCACGGGAACCGACACTGAAGTGATTCTGGCGGCTTACAAGGAATGGGGCGAAGACTGCCTCAGCCGGTTCAACGGAATGTGGAGCTTCGCACTGTGGGATAAAAATGCAGGACAACTGTTCTGTGCACGCGACCGCTTCGGCATCAAGCCCTTCTACTACGCGCTGAAGGACGGCCGGTTCTACTTCGGGTCGGAGATCAAGCAAGTGCTGCTCGCGTCGGAACTATCGCGGCGAGCGAACGCGACGGTGGTTTACAACTTTCTGGAATTCGGTTTGGTGGACTACTCCGCCGACACTTTTTTCGAGGGCGTACAGCAACTGCAGGGCGGGCACACGCTGGTTTTGAAACTGACAGATCCGCTGAGCTTACAGGTTCGGCGCTACTGGGAACTTGAGATCGATCCTGACCCGGCGACGAAGCAACGGGACGCGGTCCAGGAGTTCCGCGAGCGGTTTGAGAACTCAGTGAAGATTCGCCTGCGGAGCGACGTTCCTGTCGGATTTAGCCTGAGCGGAGGCTTGGACTCGTCGGCGATTGCGTGCGAGGCGAAGCGGATTTCGCCGTCGTCGAACTTCCAGGCGTTCTCCGCGTGCTTTGACGATGAGGCCTTCGACGAACGCGATTACATGATGGAAATTCTCACGGCGACTCGCTCGGACGGACACCGTACGTTTCCTCGTGCCGCTTCTTTCTGGAGCACGGTGAAGAAGATCTTGTTTCACCAGGACGAGCCGCTCGGAAGCACCGGCGCTTTCGCGCAGTGGTGCGTGATGGCGGAGGCGCGTGAGAAAGGCGTCCCGGTCGTGCTCGGCGGCCAGGGCGGCGACGAGATTCTTTGCGGGTATCAGAAATACCGCTACTTCTATTTGTGGCATTTGCTGCGCGGCGGGAACCCACGCTTCGTGCGCGAGAGTCTCCTCTTTTCACGGAATGGAACGCGCTCGCACTGGACGTTTGGTTCGGTGACGCGCTATTTGCCTACGGCTATGCGCCGACGTTTCTCGCTGACGGAACGAGTCTGCCAACCGGACTTTTGCGAAGAATCGCGCGACCTGCGTTCCGGCCTTGGCGCAACGACGAGCGTTTCGGAGAGACAGAAGGCCGACCTCACATACGCGAGCATTCCGGCCATGCTGCACTCCGAAGATCGCAATTCGATGGCGCATTCGGTCGAGTCGCGCTTGCCATTTCTCGATTACAAGCTGGTTGAGTTCGCGGTGAACTGCCCGGCGTCCCTGAAAATGCACGACGGCTGGAGCAAGTGGCTTCTGAGAGTGGCGCTCGAAGGAACGCTGCCGGATAAAATACGGCTGCGTAAAACGAAGCTTGGGTTCAGCACGCCGGAGCCGGAATGGATTCGGCAAGGCTTGCAGAATGGGCACCGGAAAGAATGGGACACGGCCACACCTCGACTGGGGCGATTTATCTCGACACCAGCGCTGAGCGCCGAATGCGACAAGTTTTTGCGTGGCGTACCGCACGCACTTCCGGCGAATTGGCTGTTTCGCGCGATTGAGCTGGAACTTTGGGCTGGAGTGCACGATGTTTCGTGACGCTCCCGAGTCGCTTTTCCGAACCTGAATCACTATGAGTGGCACCAGCAGTCATTCACAAATCGCGGACATATCGCTTGAAGATCTGCGCCGCTTCGCGTCGGCGCAAGGAATGAAAATCGTCGAGGGCGAATCGACGCTGTGGGTCGAGAAGCGCCAATTCTTTCTCGAAAGTATGCCGCAGCATCGGCGGGTTCACGTGTCGCGCGCGGAGGCGGCGCGACTGTTTCTTCGTGGGACCGCTGTGATTCGCTACACGTGCGACGAAGCGGAAGGCAGTCCAAGTTTCGAGTACGTCTGGGACGACAAGAACTACAGTCTCGAGTCGCTGCACAAGGATGCGAAGCGTAACGTTCGCAAGAACATTGACACGTGCAGCGTGCGCCGGGTGCCTTACGAGTTGCTTCGTACCGAAGGGCTGGCGATCAACCAGAGTGTATTCGCGCGGCAGGGACGGCGAATGCCCAAGTGTTTTCTCACCGACGACGGCCTGTGGCGGAAATATCTCGACGTCTGCGAAACGCTTCCATTCGTCGAGGCATATGGCGCGTTCAATGACGACCGGCTGTGCGCGTTCTCGCTGGTTGTGTTGATGGACGGCTACTGTTACACGTATCACCCGTTCGCGTCGGCTGAGTCGCTGAAGCATTACGCGATGAACGTCCTGATCTACTCGCTCGTCAGAACGATGCTCGATCGTCCAGAAATTCGGTGTGTTTCATATGGGTTGGAATCGTTTGTGCCGCACCCGACGCTCGAACGCTTCAAACTCGCGATGGGATGCAGAAAGCGGCCAATTGGACGTCGAGTTCTGATCAATCCGCTCGCACGCCCGATTTTCTCTTCGCCGGGGACATGGATTACTGGAAAGCTCCTGCAAACCTTCAAACCGGGATTGACGGACGAATTTGAAAAGCTGAGCCGGGCGCTGCAGCAGCCATCGCCCGTTCAAACGTAACCTGCATTTCGAGGACTCCATTCCATGCCACCGGGATCCCAAGGGCGATTTGACGCACCAGTGCGTCGAGCAGCGAATGCTTCCCTACTTGCAGTGCACGCTTCCGATCTCAATTCGCGTGACGGTGGCGCAATGCATGTCGTCCAGCAGAAGCGGTGCCGGCTGTGTGGAAAGCGGGGAGCACTGGTTGTCGCGCTTGAAGGACGGCCCGCTAGCCTGCTGAAATGCAAGGAGTGCGGTGTGGCATTCGTCGATCCGCTGCCGGACCCGACGACGATTAGCGAACATTTTAAAAACGACTACATCACCGACGACGTTCACCTCGAGAAGATTTACGGCGATTTGCGGCGAGGAGCACTGGAACGCATTGCGGCGCTAGTGGCTAAACGGCGCCGCGGCGGCAGGATCTTGGACGTCGGCTGCGCGGGCGGTTACTTTCTCGATCGCTACTTCGATTCCGCGAAGTGGGAAAAGTTTGGAATTGAACCTTCGAGATACGCTCTGCGGCGTGCTGCCTCGCGCGGTATTCAAACCTTCGAAGGTGAAGTGCTGACGGTCGATGCGCCCCAATCGTTCTTCGATGTGATCACTGTCGCGGGAGTGCTTCCCTACTTTCGCGACCCGAATCGCGAACTGCAGATATTGCAGCAAGCGCTGAAGCCTGGAGGGCTGATCGTCCTCGAGCTTCCCCTGGGCGCAACGCAAATCTGGCGCCATACGACAGCGCTCGGCCGCATGACGGGTGGCGGCTGGCGGTCACTGCTCGATAGCCCACACCTTTTTTATTACGACGGGAGATCGCTGCGGTTCCTGTTGTCGCAGAACGGTCTTCGCCTTAGCGCTCTGTCGCCCTCGCCGGGGAATGAACAAGCGAACGCGGTTCACCAGTTCCTATTCGGCAGCTACTTCTGGATATCGAGCGCCGTATCGGCACTATCGGCCGAACGTTGGATGCTCGGGCCCGGCGTGATCGCGACGGCGACAAACTTCTAGCCATTCTCGTGCAAACCGTTCAACAAAAAGCAGCACGAGGGGCGAGGGCCCTGATCGCGCAGCATCAGCCCGTCGACAGCCGGCGAAGACTGGCGCGTTGGCCGTTTTGGAAAACGGTGCCTCGCTTCGATCGTGAGTCGACCACGAGCGATCTGGTTGCGTCGTTTCGTGCGTTGCGCCGTGGGAACGTTGGTGCGACCGGACTCGAGCATTACTTCGGAACAGCGTGTGTAGTGAAGCCGCTCCGCTCTGGCCGCGAGAGCCTATACATGATCCTGCAAGCGCTCGGTTTGCGTCGCGGCTCGCGAGTCGGGGTACCTCTTTATTGTTGCGACGCCGTATTCATGGCGATTGCCACCGCTGGTCACTTTCCTGTTTTTCTCGACATCGATCTCAGCACATACGGTCTCGACGAAGAGTCGGTTTGGCGGAACCGGCACGGGCTCGACGCGTTGATCGCGGTGCATACGTTTGGTTATCCGGTGAATCTGGGGCGGATTCAGGACGCGTTGGGCGAACGCGACATTCCGGTGATCGAGGATTGCGCGCACTCGCTTTTCAGCGAGTACATGGGCATGCCGACGGGTTCGTGGACGCAGGCGTCGTTTTTCACGTTTGGTCCGCACAAGCCTGCGGCGACAGGCGGAGGCGGACTGCTCGTCGTAAACAACCCGGCCATCGCGACGCGCCTGGAGATGACGTGCCGGTTCCTTGAAAACTCGCGCAAGACGGAGGAGCTTAAACACCTGTTGGGCACGTGGGTCCGAGGGTTGTGTTATGCGCGGCCGGCTTATGGAGCGCTACTTGCGATGTCGTCGCATTCGCCACGAGAGCGACGCGTAGACGAAGCGCAGCACCGCGCATTCATTGATGGCCTTTCGCTAATCAAGTCCGGGACGATGAGGCACGTAGACCGCGCTTCGCTTGCAGCTCGAGTTCGTGCGTTCCGCGATTCGCTGAGCGGGCTGGAACGCAATACTTCAGAGATCCGGGCTGCGGTCTGCGAGACGCCGCTGAAAATGCCCAACGAGCCGGACTTTGGAACGTGGAATCACTTCATGATCCCCGTGCGTTTTCCGAGCGAAGCACAGCGCGACGCGGGGCGTCGTTTTCTTCGCCGGCATGGAATCGATACGTCTCCTCTATACAGAAACTGCATGCGCAACGCCGCGCTTTACGGCTACCGCGGAGGATGCAAGAACGGAGAGCTAGCCGCGCGCACAGTTTGTACCATTCCGAATCATACGTGGCTGACAGCGGAAGAAACGCAACACATTGGCGATGCACTGAGGCTTTGTTGCTGAATCGTTCGTATGCTGTGGACGATCGGGTGACCTGACTTGCGATTTCTAATCCTCACTCAATACTTCGCGCCGGAAATCGGGGGACCACAAACGCGCCTGTCGGCGATAGCCGCAGAGCTGCGAGCGTTGGAACACGAGGTTGAAGTTGCTACAGGCATTCCGAATTATCCACGCGGAACATTTTTCGGTGGCTATTCGTCGAAACTGTACCGGAAGGACGTGGTCGATGGTGTGACTGTGCATCGCGTTTGGCTTTATCCGGCCATGGGCGGCGGAGTGAAGCGGCTGCTGAACTATTTGTCGTTTACGCTCACGTCGATATTGGGCATGCTCCGCGCGTCGAAACCCGACTATATTTTTGTTGAGTCACCGCCGCTGTTCCTATCGATACCCGCGTACCTGATTGCGAAGCTTCGTGGAGCGCGAACTATTTTCAGCGTGGCGGATCTTTGGCCCGATGCGATCGCGGAAGGCGGGTTCATCTCAAAGGGCTACGCGTTCCGGCGCCTGGAACAACTTGAAGCGTGGAGCTATCGTCGCGCCGACTACGTGAACGCGGTGACCGAAGGCATTCGCGAGGCGTTACTCACGCGAAAGAGTGTGCCCGCTGGAAAGATTCTCTTTCTCCCCAACGGCGTAGATACGGATCGGTTTTCGCCGCAACCGGAAGATACGGAGCTTCGCATTCGGCTCGGACTCTC
>JBEKJW010000081.1:0-16860 GCA_050011035.1 Candidatus Acidiferrales bacterium | reverse complement strand
AGCAATTCGTCGATGATTTTGACACGCGGTGCGAATGAAGCTACGCGCCTCAGCTTTGTGACAGGCGGGCCGAACGGAGCGCGCGTCTTCTACTCGCCGGACTTCGGAAAGTCGTGGACGGTCACAGAAACGCCGCTCGGCGGAACCGCTTCGAGCGGCATTTTTTCGATCGTGCGGGCGTTCGACTACAGCGTGATTGTGGGCGGCGATTACAAGAACCCCGACGCTACGGATAAGACTGCGGCGTACACCAGCGATCGCGGCGCGACTTATCAGGCGGCCGCCACTCCGCCGTCCGGATACCGCTCGGCCGTGATTGCGCTCAATCCCAAAACGATGGTCGCGGTAGGGCCGAACGGCTCCGACGTGTCGGAAGATGGCGGCCACACATGGAAGCGGACGGACGCGGTCGGATTGAACGCCGCTGAAGCGGTTTTGATCGGAAGGCGTCATGAGGCTTGGGCCGTTGGACCTGGTGGGGCCGTGGAACATTTGAAGCTTGGCCCGTGGAGCGGCGGCCCGAGTTCGGTCCGGTAGTATCGCGGTTCAATTTTGTGAAAGCACTTCGCAGTGTGTGTGAGGGGAAAGAATGGAGAGCGCAGAAACCGTTGTTGCGGCCGGGACAATCGATCGCTCGCGCGTCTGGATGTCCATCGGCGTTTATATCTTGCTGACTTTTGCGCTGAGCAGCTTTTTCTACTGGAAAGTGATTCACGCCGGGTCGTTGGAAGCCGATCACGGCCTGCTGGTGCTTGGCCTGATGTGGTCGCCCGGCGTCTCGGGGCTCACGACTCGGCTGATTTTTCAGGGCAATTTGCGAGGCGAAGGCTGGGGATGGGGAAAGACGAAATACCAGCTCTGGAGCTACCTGATTCCGCTGATCTACGCGAGCATCGTTTACCTTCCACTTTGGATTGCGGGCGGATTCAATCGCGAAAACCAAATCATGACTACGCTCGGCAGCAAAATGCCGCAAGTGCCGTTCATCGCGCGCGAGCTGAGCTACTTCGGGCTTATCGCGACGCTCGGCCTGATCGGCAGCTGCATCTCAGCGCTTGGTGAAGAACTCGGGTGGCGCGGATTTTTGGTGCCGCAGCTGGCAAAGGTAACTTCGTTCCCTGCGGTCGGGCTGATCAGCGGCGGAATTTGGGCGCTGTGGCACGTGCCGCTCATCGTTTGGGCTGACTATCGCGGAGCAGGACCGGTTTGGTATTCGGTGACCTGCTTTGCGGTGATGGTGGTGGGCAGCGCGTTTCTTTTTGCTTGGATGCGGCTGAAGTCGGGAAGCGTGTGGACGGGGATGCTGCTGCATGCGAGCCATAATCTTTTCATTCAGAGTTTTTTTGATACGCAGACGAAGCATGGGAAATTTGCCGACCTCTGGACGACTGAGTTTGGAGCGGGTCTTGCGATCGTCGGGATCGTCCTGGCGATCGTCTGCTACATGAAGCGGGGCGAGCTGCCTGTTGCGACGGCGTAGGCTTTCGGAAAGATTGAAACACTGACGACGGGGGGAAAGGTCGGAATGAGGGCGCAGAGAATCAGGAGTTCGGATGCGGTGCGGAGATGGATGCTGGCTTTTGTCGCCGCGATTTTGGCGATTTTTGTCTTGGTAGGCGGTGCCGCTAAGGCACTCGCGCAGTCGGCGACGGACTCGCGCGACCTCGCAGGCGAATGGTCCGGAGTGCTGGGCGGGCGGCTGCACCTCGTCGTCACGATTTCAAAATCGAGCTCGGGCGACATGGGCGGCACGCTGAATAGCGTTGATCAACACTCGACCTTCACTCTGGCGAACGTGAAGCTGAGCGGATCAAAAGTTCATTTCGAAGTGGCTCGGGTCGGCGGCGTGTATGACGGCTCGATGAATAAATCGGGCGACAAAATTGACGGCACGTGGACTCAGACCGGGGGGCCACCGCAGGACCTGGATTTCAAACGCACCGGCGCCGCGCGCACCGCGCCAGCCACACCGACTACGGCTGCGACTCAGAGCGCGCCGGCGAATCCGAATGCGCCAAAGGAAGAGCGCACTCCGAAACCCTTCACCGTCGCACTCGACACGCTTGTCGATATGCAGCCGATTGCATTTAAGTCCGGTGGGAAATGGCATCTCGCCTACGAACTGCACGTCATCAACATGGGTAAGTGGAACTCCGCGCTGCAGGAAATCGATGTGGTGCCGACGAACGCGCCCGACACTTCTGTTGCAACGTTTACGGGGGACGCGCTCAGTGAAGCTCTCACGTATCCCGGCGTCGACAAAAAAGATGCTGCAGGTCCGGCGACGCTGCGACCTGGAGAAGAAGGCGTGGTGTATCTGTGGGTGACCGCCGACTCGTTGGATGCGATTCCTGCGACATTGCGCAACAAAATCAAAGTAAAGGTCGGCGATTATCCCGAGGCTTTGACGGTGAACGGTCCTACGGTGACGATCGATAAGAAGCCTGTCGTCGTGATCGCTTCGCCACTCGAAGGGTCGAACCTCGTGGCGGCTAATGGTCCGTCGAACACTTCCTTGCACCGGCGCGCGCTAATCCCCGTCGATGGCCACGCTTACATTTCACAACGCTATGCGATCGACTGGGTCGAAGCATATCCCGACGGCAAAATCTTTCAGGGCGATCCGAAGGACAACAAGAGCTACAAAATCTACGGCGCCGAAATTCACTCGGTTGCCGACGGCGTTGTGACCGAAACGAAAGATGGGATTCCTCAAAACGTGCCGAATGCGGAGACGCATGCCGTTCCGATCACGCTCGAAACGGTCGGCGGCAACCACGTGATTGTCGACATTGGCGGCGGCCACTACGCGTTGTACGCGCACATGCAGCCGGGTTCGCTGCGCGTGAAAGTGGGCGACCACGTGAAAACCGGCGATGTGCTCGGGCTTGTCGGAAATACGGGAAATTCCTCCGCACCGCACCTGCATTTCGACATTTGCGACGCGAGTTCGATGCTTGCGTGCGAAGGTCTGCCATACGCAATTGCCTCGTTCGAAGTGACGGGTTCGACTGGCGACGGCGCCTCGTTGAAAGCCGCGACGACGGTGACGCGTACGCTTGAAATCCCGGCGGAAGACGATGTCGTGACGCTGAAACTAAAATAAGCGCCTTCCGGCATTTCGATAGTTATGAAAATGCTGAACAGTTCACCTAAACGTGCGTCGGATTCGGTCCGCGGGCGTGTGTTATATTGGTAGCGCAGTCTTTGTAAGGTTGAATGTGAAGAAGCTGCGCATCTCCATCGTTGAATACCTGAACACAGCCCCGCTGGTGTGGGGATTCACGGACGGGCCGCTGACTGGGAAGTACGACCTTTCCTTCACGGTTCCGTCGCAGTGCGCCGAATCGCTTCGCCGTGGCGAGGCGGACATCGCGATCATTCCGTCGATCGAATACCAGCGCATCGACAACGTCGTTGCGATTCCGGGGATATCGATAGCCGCAAAAGGCGAGGTGCGGAGCCTGCTGGTGGTTTCGCAGCGACCGATCGAACGCGCGAAGAAAATTGCGCTCGATACGAGTTCACGCGCGACGCAAGGGCTGGTGCGAATTCTTGCGTCCGAACTCTGGGGCATCGAGCCTGAATTCGTGCAAGCCGCGCCCGATCCCGCCGAAATGCTGCGGACGGCAGACGCGGGCCTGGTGATTGGCGATCCGGCGCTGCGCATCGCCATGAAAATGGAAGCGCTCGCGGCGAAATCGCAGCGCGACTTGAGCGGCTACGCGCCGGGCGAAGAGCCTTGCTGCCAGGGCGATCCGGAAGAGATGCCGGTGCCGGGATTCGAAACGGTTTTTGTTTATGACGTGGCGTTTGAGTGGCGCGAGCTGACCGGGAAGCCCTGCGTGCTGGCGATCTGGGCGGGACGGCCGGAAGCAATCACGCCGGAAGTGATTGCGGACTTCGAGGCGTCGAAGAAATTCGGCCTGGAGCGCGTGCGTGAAATTTCCGAAGCGGCGTCGATCAAATTGGATTTGCCGCCACGTCCGCTCGAGCGATATCTGACCGAAAATATTCAGTACGATCTTTCGGACGAGTATCTCGAAGGCCTGCGGCTCTATTACCAGAAAGCCGCGCGCCACGGATTGGTGCCGGAGTACAAGCCGTTGGTCTTCGCCGACTACGGCAGCGAAAAAGTTCGTTCGGTATTGAACGCGCAGACTAACCGCTAGAAGGACGCGAGACACGCGAATGGGAATTTCGAAACAACAAGCGCTGGAACTCTTTGAGTCCGACGACCTGATCGGAATCGGAATGATGGCGAACGAAGTCCGCCGGAAGAAGACCGATCCGCGCGTCGCCACTTACCAGATCGACCGCAACATCAATTACACGAATTTCTGCACGGAGTATTGCTCGTTTTGCGCGTTCTACCGGCCGCTCGGCGCGAAGGACGGCTACATCCTGCCGCTCGAAGAGATCTACAGCCGCATCGAGGAAATGATAGAGCTCGGCGGCAACGGCGTGCTGATGCAGGGCGGCTTGCATCCGGATCTGCGCATCGAGTTCTACGAAAATATGCTGCGGTCGATCAAAGCGAAGTTCCCGCAGGTGCATCTGCACTGCTTTTCGGCGCCGGAGATCGGGTGTATCGCTGAGGTTTCGGGTCTCACGGTGCGCGACACGATCGCGCGCTTGATGGACGCGGGCCTCGATTCGATCCCCGGCGGCGGCGCGGAAATTCTTGACGACGAAATCCGCCAGAAGATTTCGCGCTTGAAGTGCAAATCCGAAGAGTGGGTCAACATGCATCGGGACGCGCACTCACTCGGAATGCGCACGACGTCGACGATGATGTTCGGATGCGGCGAAGAGTATCGCCACCGCGTGAACCACCTCGAGACGGTGCGCCAGATTCAGGAAGACACCGGCGGGTTCACTTCGTTTATTCCGTGGTTTTTCGCGCCGGACAACACGCCGCTCGGCAAGAAAATTCCCGAGGCTACGGCGTTCGACTACCTGAAGACTCTCGCAATCAGCCGGATCTATCTCGACAACATCGATCACATCCAATCGAGCTGGCTCACGCCGGGAATCAAAATCTGCCAGATGGGATTGCAATTCGGCGCGGACGATGTGGGCAGCATTCTGATTGAAGAGAACGTGGTGTACGCGGCGGGCGTGCGCAATCGCACCAACGAAGCCGAGCTGCGCCGCATTATCTCCGATGCCGGATACATTCCCGCGCAGCGCGACACTCTCTACCGTTCCTACTCTTTGAAGTAAATTGCGTTCGCGCAGACCGCGCGGGCGATTTAGCGAATCGTCTCAGCGAGCTGGGGAATCAGCGGTTGCGGCGCGGCCGCCGCTGAAAAATTCAGAGTTACGTTCGCACCATATCGAACGTTGTTGGTGATTAAGATTTCTCCGCCGCATTCCTGCGCAATTCCATAACAAATGCTGAGGCCAAGCCCCGTGCCTTTACCGACCGGCTTGGTGGTGAAGAACGGATCGAACGCGCGGTTCAAATCGGAGAAGCCAGGGCCGGAGTCTTCGAACGAGATCGAGACTCGATCGCCAACGTGGCGCGCCGAGATGCGAATCGAGCGGTCAGCGCTTTCTTCCACGGCATCGATCGCGTTGTTCAAAATATTCAGTAGGACCTGCTTGAGTTCATCCTCGCCGATTGCGATGCGCGGCAGATTAGGTTCGACTTCGACGCGAAGAGCGATGATGAGCTTCCGGAGGTGGTACTCACGGAGCTGAATCACGTCCTGGAGAGCGGATTCGAAGTCGGCCGCGCGCGCGGCCGGATTGTTCTGGCGGGCGAAGCGGAGCAGGCCGTCGACGATACGCTTCATACGACGCGCTTCGCTGCCGAGTTTCTGCACGCGCTTGCCGAGTTTTTCGCCTTCCACCTCCTCCGCGAGCAAATCGCTATAGCCCATGATGCCGGTGAGAGGGTTGTTGAGTTCATGCGCGACGCCCGCGACGAGTTGGCCGAGAGCGGCGAGTTTTTCGGAGCGCACGAGCTGGTGGTGAAGGCGCGCGTTCTCGATCGTTACCGCGAGGTCGGATGCGAGGACTTCCAGCTTAATTACCTCGCCCTTGTCCACTTCGCCGTCCTGCGCCGTGGTGCTGAGCAGCAGGCAACCGAGCTGCGATCCGCGCCATGAGGTCAGCGGAATCAGAATTTCGATGTCGTCGTATTCATGAACGGACGGGAGACGGAACGCGTTATTGCCGACACGCAGACCAGACTTGCAAAGCGCGGCCACGCTCGTCATGGTCCATTCGCGCGAGCGGTTTTCGAAAACTTCCATTTCGGAGCGCGTGTATCCATTCGCACCGGCCAAACGAAGACCACGCTCGTCGGTAGTGAGGAAGAGAACCGCGCGCGAAAAGCTGCTCGCGTTCGTGACAGCTGTCGCAATCTCGCTGCACAGCGCGGAGGGATCCTTGCCGGACAGCAAGCGCGATGTGATGCGTGAAAGCTGTTCGAGCAGGTGATTCTCTTCGCGTTCGCGCTGGCTGGCTTGTTCGATGATGCGCGACTTGTCTTCGAGCAGGGCGAGCACCATACCGAACGCCACGAAATATTTCGGCACGTTCCACAGTTCCGGATTCACCGCGAGCTTCGGCGCTACGGCATCGACAATCGCGCCGGCCGGGAAAACCAAGCCCCACGCGATGAATCCGCCAGTGACGGCGAGAACGCCCGAACTCATTCGCGGATAGCGCTGCCAGAACATCGGCCCACAGACGCCGAAGAACAGCGTCAGGATTGCAGTGATGCCAAAGTCAGCGTTGCCGTGGAGCTGATCCCGAACAGCCCACACACCAGTCGCGGCGAAACCGACAGCGAGCACCACGGTGTACGTCCGCAACTTGGGGTACGCCCGGACGGCGAAATACGCAGTACCGAAAAACACCACACCGAGAGCGACAGCCATCGGTACGTGGAGGTTCCAGTTGAAAACGGCCGCCGTTCCCTGGAACGCAGCTGGGACGCAACCAACGAGAAGGTACGCGAGGCGCTTGCGGTTGTCCTCCACAGCGCGCGACATCGAGACTGTGAAAACGATCGCCGAGAGCTCGAGGGCGACGATGTCGATCGATTCGAGAATATTTTCCAGCGCGCCAGTGTGCGTTTCGAAGGGCTGGATGAAGAAGTGAAGGAAGATCAGGCCCCAGGCGTAGGTCCAAAGGCGGGTGCGGGCCGACGGCGCGTGCGCGCGCAAAGATAGAAAGATACCGACCAAAACGGCGAGAACCAGAATCGTCGGCAATTTATCGAGCAGTGCTGCCACAAAGCCCCTTGGGAACTGCGGATACGAAGAGTAGGAGGCGCGGGTGGGCGCAACAATGGTGCCTTCGTACCAGAAAGCGAAAGGAGGCGAAACTGAAGCGGAGCGTGTAACGACTACTTTTTGTTGAGGATGCGGATGGCGACCTCGATTTCCGAACCTTCGGGAAGATCGAGCTGGGCGGAAAGTTCAAGGACTCCGTTTGTGACGCGACCGCGGTAAACCCGCGGTTTTTCAGGGGCGGGAGCCGGGGTGGCGACGCGAGGGGCGCTGGCTTTTGCGGCCCGGCTGTCGAATTTCGGGACGCCGGCGCTATCGAGCGCGACGTTCGCAAGGGCATCCGCGTCGGTGTTGTATTCGCGTCGGACATGCTCGATGGTGAAGTAGGGAATCTGCTTCGCCATTTTCGCAGCGCGTTCGTAGAGCGGCTTCAAATCGGCGCTCTTCACTTTGTAGCGGCCCTGCATCTGGCGGACGAGCAGTTCGGAATCGCTGCGGATGCGAAGAGCGGAAATGTTGCGCGACGTTGCGTAATCGAGCGCGGCGATCAGGCCGTAATACTCGGCCACATTATTGGTCTGGCTGCCGATGTTTTTTGCGAGCTTTTCGATCACTTCGCCGTCGGCATTGCGCACCACCACGGCGTAAGACGCAGGGCCGGGATTTCCGCGCGAAGCGCCATCAATGTTTGCGATGTGTACGCCTGCCGGTGGCGCGGACGATGCCGCATCGGGGAAAAGGCGCGCGCTGGGAGGTGCGGGAGGAAACTTACGATTCATGGCCTGCGGCATTCGTTCTGGGAGCAGCCGCGACAATGGAATCGGCGGCGTTTGGCGGAGTGTAGTGCAGAATGCGTGTGCACGTTTCGCACTCGAACAGTTCGGGCCTGTCGCCGCGGCGCATTTCCTGAATCACATGCGGACGGATCCGCACGCCGCACGCGCCGCAACTCTCATCGCGCACTTCGGCAACGGCAACGTTGTTGTGCTTGCGCATAATCCGGTCGTAATGGTGCAGCGTGTTTTCGGGAACTTCGGCGGCGACGCGGGCGCGCTCTTCGGTTAGCTGCTTCAGCTCCTTGTCGGCTTCGGCCTTCTCGGCATCGAGCGTGGAACGCAACCCGACCGCGACCTGCTCGACTTCCTTTAACAACTTCTCGGAGGCCTTAATGCGGCGATCGTACTCTTCGCCGTTCACCATCTGCTCGAGCAGACGATCCTCGGCTTTGGCGATCTCAGCCTCGGCCATCTCCACTTCGTGCTGGAGCGCTTTATAGGCTTCGTTGGTCTTCACCTGCCCGGTCTGATCCTTGTATTTGCGGACGCGGTCTTTGTGCTGCTCGACGTCGAGTTCGTACTTCTTGCGCTCTTTGATGGTGTTGAGTTGCGCGGCCTTGGCGGCATCCAACTCGGATTTTGCGTTCGTGACGCGAGCTTCGATCTCGGCGGTTTTCTTGGGGAACGTGGCGATGCGGGCGCGCACGGCGTTCAGGCGCGTATCCACGCTTTGGAGCTCCATCAGGTTCTCTAGTAGCTGGAGCACAATTCGACCATTCTAGCACACCGGAGCAACACGGCAGGGAAAGCGCCCTCGCGGACGAAAAAGCTACAGATTCGCGCGGAGGAATTCGATGGAGCGGCGCCAGCCGGAGCATTGCGCTTCCGCATCGGCTGCCGCTTCGCCGCCGAACGAGAAGCGCGCGCCGCGAAGATGTTTGTTCTGGGAGTAGCGCGATGTGGTCGGCAAATGCGGGTAGCGCAACATGTGACCCGCGCGAGGAAAGTGAAGATGCTCGATCGGGTTGGGAAGTTTCTCGCGGCGCGCTCGCGCCACCACTGCTTCGGCCATTTCGCTGGCAGGCCACAAGTGATCGTCGCCACCGGAAACGAGTAGCACGGGACCGCCGATTTTCTCGACCGGAATCGCGGCGCGCTCGACGGCCGCGCGGTTGCGGAGCGCTGCGCGAAACAGGTTCACGAACATCACGGGCTGCTTCATCACCGCGACGGGAAAGGCAGAACGCCACATGAAGCGCTTGAGGGGCAGCGGGGCGAACGGAAGTGGCTCGCCGCGCCACGTCCAACAGGGAATTACTTCGCGTGTTGTTTTGTCCTCGCCGCCTGCGGCCCACACCGTGCTGCTTGGCGCCCATGCGAGCACCGTGCGAATTCGAGGGAATTGTACAGCGCAGAGCATCGCTGCTTCCGCGCCGCGCGAAATCCCGAAAACGCCGATGCGATTGGTGTCGATCTCCGGCTGCGCCGCGAGCCAATTCAATGCGGCTTCAAAATATTCCAGCGGGATGCGATGGAGCCACGACGGCAGCGGCGGCGCTCCGAAGTACGAAAGCGCTAGCGTCGCAAACCCGTGTCGCGAAAGCGCCGAAGCTTTGTCGATATCGAATCCACCGCCTGAGCCACTCAGCACAATCACCGCAGGATGCGGACCAGGTCCATCAGGTATGAACAACCGCCCCACCGTCGTCTCGGTGGCGGCATCCGCCCTCGCGGCTTCGGGGTTGGGAATCTTCAAATCGCGTGTCGTTGTTCCGGGCGCACAAAACCGTCGTGTAACTTCTGCTCGCGCGATCACCTCGCCGCGCACGACTGCCTCGAGAGCGACTGTGTTCGGCTCGACATTCTCCTTCACGAAAATCGTGCGCCCGTTTGCCTGCTCCGGCGACAACCTCATCGACCAGAAGATACCCATCGAGGAAACGCCGCTGTAGCTACCGCTCCTCGCCGCTGCGACGCTTAGGTCCATCGTCCCACGAGGGTCGACGAGAAAGGTCGCCTCAGAATGCCAGTCGCGCCCGGCATCGTCACGGGCGGAAGCGCGCAACACAACTTCAGTCCCAGCCGGCGCGCCTTCGAGACGCACACAAACGTCGTCGTCGATAAACGGCTCAGGTGGGTCAATCAAGATTCGAGCGTTGGAAAAAGGGTCGGCAGGCAGGATAAGTTCTCGCTTTATGTCTCGAACTCATTTATAGCACAGGGGTTGCGCCCGTGCGGTTGGGTGAGTCCTTTACGAGCCCTCGCCCGTATACCGCTTATGATCGGCGGAGCAGCAACGATGCCCTGGGAGAGCGGATTGGCTGTGGATAGTGATGTTGCACAGCTTCGGCGGGGAGACCTGGACGCGCTATCGTCATTGGTGACGCGCTACCAGAACCGCCTTTACCGGTACCTGCTGCGCGTGGTGCGGCAGCCGGCCGAAGCCGAGGACCTGTTTCAGACAACGTGGATTCGCGTCGCCGAACGCATCGGCCAATACGATCCGAATCGCAGTTTTGAAGCGTGGCTGTTTACTCTGGCGCGCAACCTGGCGATCGATCACCTGCGCCGTATCCGGCCAGAGAGCCTCGATGAGTCGCTGGGCGATTCCGACGGCGGCGAAACCGGCGCCTCGCGATTGCGCTCGAACGAGCCGGGCGCGTACGAGCGCGTCGCGTCGCAGGAGCGTTCGAGCCGCATCGGCGAATCGCTCGACGCGCTCCCCGTTGTGCAACGCGAAGTACTCACGCTGCGCTTCGAGGAAGAAATGAAGCTCGAGGAAATCGCCGAAGTTTTGAATGTGCCGCTCTCGACGGTGAAGACGCGGCTGCGCCGGGCGCTCGACCGCCTGCGCGTGACGATGGAAGTCCGGTTCCCGGGAGAGACGTGGCAATGAGCGACGCGATTCGCGAACACGAAAAGATTCGAGAGCTGCTCGCGCTCGCCGCGGCCGGAGCGCTCGACGAAAAGGAAGAGCAACTCGTCACGCGGCACCTTCGCGAATGTGAAACGTGCGCGGCGGAGCAGGAAACCTGGTCGATGATCGGCTCCGCTCTGCGCCGGCTGCCAACGCCGCAGCCACGCGCCAGTGTCGTGGAGCGCGCACGAGCGCAGGCGCAGATTCGTCTTGCTGAAAGTTTCGAGCAGCGATGGAACACTACCGTGATCGCGTGCCTTGTGGCGTTCGCCTGGGTGCTCACAGTGATGAGCTGGCCGGTTTTCAAGCTGGCAACCGGCGGAGTGGCCGGACTGTTCGATCACGATTTTCACCACGGCTGGTTTTGGTTTGTTGGTTTTACGGCGACCGTGTGGATCGCCGGCGGGGCGGCTGCGGCGCTTCTGAGCCTGTACAGCCGCCGCGAAAGGAGACTGGCATGAGCCGCTTTTCCAAAGAATCGAGCGTTATTCCGAAGGTCGCGCGCGTGATTGCTGTATTGACGTACTTCCTCGTAGGAGGAATGTTCTGGGCGATCTTCACGTTTGGTCACGATGCGGGTATGCAGGCGATGCCCTTCGCGGGGAAATCCGCGCTGATTGCTCTGGCGGGAATTCCGCTCGCGATCTACGTGCTGCTGATCGGCTACGTTAATGGGGACGCGAAGCGGCGCGGCATGCGCTACATCATGTGGACGCTGCTCGCGATCTTCATCCCGAACGCGATCGGGATCATCGTTTATTTCATCTTGCGCGACCCGGTGATGAAGCCGTGCCCGAATTGCTCGCAGATCGCAAAGCCGGGTTTCGCATTCTGTCCGCACTGCGGCTACAACTTGGCGCCGGCGTGTCCGAATTGCCGCCGCGCCGTCGAGCCGGGCTGGAAGAATTGCGCTGCATGCGGCGCGTCGCTGAGCGGCGTGAACGGCGTAACTTCTGTGCCGCCATACACGGGACCGCAGACGGCGTGAACCAGTAGGGCAGCGTCAGGCTAAATTCGCGCAGGATGCTCGTTCTTCAATTCGCGAGCGCCTGCGCGATTCCTTTTTCAGCGAGCGGGGCCATGATGTCGTATCCGGCTTTGTTGGGATGGACGCCGTCGGAACCGAGTTCGGCTTTCAGTCCGCCTGCGTCGTTCACCATGCTGTCGTAATAATTCACATACACGAGACTATTTTTCGCGGCGTAGTCCTTCATCCACGCGTTCAGCGCGCGTACCTTCGGCGCGGGTTCGAGCCCGCGATGCCATGGAAAGTCGCTGGCTGGAAGCACCGAGCACAGCACCACGCGAATGCCTTCCAGCCGCCCCAGTTCGGCCATCGAGGCGATGTTGCCCTCAATCTCTTCGAGCGTCGTCGGGCCGGTGTTTTCGGCGATGTCGTTGATGCCACCGAGAATCACAACTGCTTTGGGTTTCAGCGCGATCACATCGTCACGAAACCGCACCAGCATTTGCGGCGTGGTCTGCCCGGAGATGCCGCGGTTGACGTACGGCTTGCCGGGAAAAAATTCGCCGCGATCGGGGTTTTTCTGTCCCCATCCTTCCGTGATCGAATCGCCCATGAAAACCACGCGATTCTCGTTCGGCGCCGGCGCACCGAGCGCGGCGTTCGCAGCTTTGTATTTGGCAAGGAACGCCCAGTCATTCAGAGTTCGATCGAGTTGCGACTTTTGGTAGGGCGTCAGCGCCGAGCATGGATCGGTGGCAGGGGAAGCATTTTGTTCGCGGGCCGCGGCTCGGCCGCGAGCCATCATCAGCGGCGCGCCGACGACAAGCGCAAGAACCACCACGACGCAAAATGCGATCGAAACTTTAGCCATTCCGTTCATTCCTCCACCTCGGTTCTCGAAAATCGCGCAATTCTACCTTACGGCGCGGACTTCGGTAGAATACGAGAGGTTTTCGGGGGTGCGTGATGCCATACGTTCAGGTGACCTGGGTAGCCGGACGAACGCCGGATCAGAAGCGGAAAATCGTCGAACGAATTACGAGTGCAGTGGTCGAAGAAGGGCGCGCGAAGAAGGAAAACGTGCACGTCACGTTTGTCGATTTGCCGCCGTCGGATTACGCCGAGGCTGGCGTCACCGTGGAAGATCAGCGCAAGAAGAACTGAAGATTCGCAGTCCAGCGTGCGCGCTACTGGACCGGTTGCACTTCCATCGTGGAATCGATGGCGAAGTCGGTACAGCCAGGCATCGTGGATTTAGGGCAGTGAGCGATGGCGCGGAAGTTCTGATCGTCGTTCACGACGTCGTATGTGTAGCCGTCGCGGCTGGTCTTGACCATGGTAAGTGTGCCCGACGAAACCAGTTCCTGCAGAGACGCGTACTTGCCACTTTGCACCTGGTACTCGCGCTCCGCGTGGGCAATGCCGATCAAGTCGTTCTTCACTCCGACAACGTCGATTGTTTGTCGAATGGGCGCCACGGCCTTCGCGCCCGAACCGCCGTATTGGGTCTTGTAGATGTAGCCGACGATCAAGCCCGCGATCAATACGCCAAGAAATGAAACTCCGCGCATAACTCACCTCGAAAAACTGAAGAAAATCCTCACTAAAACTGAGCTTAGCCCCGCTGTAACGGGGCTGTAATCGTTTTGTACGTTGGTGCGTCTAACTAGGAACCTGTACCGAATGCCGGACCACGCCCGTATCATGGAACCGGCCTGCGGCGTTTGACACGGGCAGACGGGCGCAAGGATACTGTTTGGGCGTTTTAGGAAAGTGGCGAACCGCATGTTTGCCCGGGAAGGCCGGGTCTCGCATCCGAAGCACGCGTAATCCTTGAGAGAGAATCGACCGGGATGGTCGGCTTGCGAGCGACGCGAGTCGCCAAGCGCAAAGCGCCGGGAAATCTGTGCGCCTCGCGCGTTGGGCCTACGAAATCCCAGGTTGGGAATAAAGATGGGAGCGGAATGACGATGAACCGAGTTCGAATGGCGGCCGTTGTAGGATTCACCCTGGCCGGAATGCTGGTTGCGGCGTTGAGCAGTTTAGCGCAAGCCGCGGCGCAACAGGAACAACAGGCCAGCGAAGCGCGCCCGCCGAAGCTGGACTACACCAAGCACACGCTAGCAAACGGCCTCGAGGTTATTCTCCTCGAAAATCACTCGGTGCCCGCGATCAACCTGCAGATCTGGTATCACGTTGGCTCGAAGGATGAGAAGCCCGGACACACCGGCTTCGCGCACTTGTTCGAACACTTGATGTTCAAAGGCTCGGCGCACGTGCCCTCCGAGGAGCACATGCGCATCATCGAGGCCGTCGGCGGCTTCTCCAATGCCGAGACGAACGACGACTCCACGGATTTCTACGAGACGTTTCCGAGCAATTATCTGGAGCGCGTTCTCTGGCTCGAAGCCGATCGCATGGGCAGCCTCAACGTCAGCGAGGCAAATTTTGTTTCCGAACGCGAGGTGGTGAAAGAAGAGCGCCGCCTGCGCGTGGAAAACCAGCCGTATGGATACATTCAGGAGGATCTTCGCGCCGAGGCATTCACGGTTCACGGCTACCACCACACACCGATCGGCAGCATGGACGACCTGAATAAAGCGACGATTCAGGACGTGCGCGATTTCTTCAACACCTACTACAAGCCGAACAACGCGACGATGGTGATCGTGGGCGATTTCGATTCCGCGCAAGCGCTTGCATGGACGAAGAAATATTTCGATGGCATTCCGGCGTCTGCGAAACCGATTCCGCGGCTCAACAATCCAGAGCCGGCGCAGACCGCTGAACGGGATGTGAGCAAAACGTACTCGAACACTCCGCTTCCGGCCGTGGTGATCGGCTACAAAATTCCCGCGAAGTACGCGCCGGATGCATACCCGCTCGATCTCGCTTCGAACATACTCGCGGGCGGCGAGAGCAGCCGGCTCTACCAGCAGCTTGTTTACAAGCAGCAAATCGCCGTGCAGGCGGCGGGCTTCGGCAATTTCAGCGAGGATCCGAACTTGTTTTGGGCTTTCGCAATCATGAATCAGGGGCACTCGGCGGAGGAAGGGAAGAAGTCGATTATCGCCGTACTCGATGAATTGAAGGAGAAGCCCGTCGATTCGACCGAACTCGCGAAAGCCAAGAATCAGGAGATTGCCGGGTTTATTCTCGGCCGCGACACGAACGAAGAAAAGGCTGAGGCACTCGAGGAAGCGGCGGTGGTCGGAAAAGATCCGGAGCTCGCGAACACCGAACTTGAGCGCTACCTGAAAGTCGGACAGGCTGACATTCAGCGGGCGGCGAAGGAGTATTTCGATCTGAAAGGCGCGACGGTTCTCAGCGTTTCGCCGGCGGCGCCTGCACAATGAGCGGCGCGAACATGGCGATTACACAAGAGCGAAAGGCGAGCGTGATGAGACGGTGGACTCGAGGATTGGCGGTGGCGACTTTTTTGTTCGCAGGCGCGGTAGCTCCCGCGTTGCGCGCGCAGCAAGCGGCACAGCAGCGACCCGAAGAGCCGGGCTCGCAATCGGCTGAGCCCCAGAAGGCGTCGGGCGTTGTGCCGCCGGGCGTGAAGCTCCTTTCTGACATGCCGCCTGCCGGAAAGCCGGGCAAATTCGAATTTCCAACCGCCGCGACAAAGACGCTCGCGAACGGGATCAAAGTTTTCGTCGTCACCGACCACTCGGAGCCCGCTGTAGCGGTGGAGATGGTGATTTCGTCGGCAGGCTCGATCAAAGATCCCGCCGGAATGCCGGGCGTCGCGCAGATGACCGCCGCACTGCTCTCACAGGGCACCGAGAAGCGCTCCGCGGAAGAACTCGCCGAAGCGATCGACTTCGTTGGCGGCAACCTGAACGCGTCTGCAACAAAGGATGCCACCGAGCTTTCGCTGCAGGTGGTGAAGAAGGATCTCGATACCGGTCTCGACGTGATGTCCGACGAAGTACTGCATCCAGTGTTTCGCGGCGATGAGATCGATCGACAGCGCCAGCAGCTTCTCTCGTCGCTGCAAGTTCAATATTCCGATCCTCAATATCTTGCGTCGCTGGTGTTCGCTCGCGTTCTGTATTCCGGGTCGCCGTACGGCTTGCCGAGCGAAGGAACGCCTGCCACCGTGCAGAAATTCGCGCGCGATTACTTCGTGAGATTCCATGATGCGAATTATGCGCCGAATCAGACATTGATCGCGTTTGCAGGCGACATCAAGCCCGAAGAAGCGTTCGCCAAGGCGGAGAAGTATTTCGGCGCGTGGCCGCAGGTGAATGTGTCCGCGAGCGCGATGAAGTCTCCCGCGCCGGTGGTGGGGCAGCATATCTGGCTCATCGACAAGCCGGACGCCGTACAGACGCAGATTCGCGTGGGACGCCTTGCGATTCGGCGCGCCGATCCCGACTACATTCCGCTCGACGTGACGAACCAAATCTTTGGAGGCAGCTACAACAGCCTTCTGAACACCGAAGTGCGCATCAAAAGCGGCCTGACCTACGGCGCGAACTCTTCGCTTTCCGCACACGTTGGCGCGGGGGCGCTTGCCGTTGAAACGTACACCCGCACCGAGAAGACAACTCCGGCCGTCAAGCTTGTGATGGATATGCTCGGAAAAATGTCACGCGGCGAGCTGACCCAGAAGAATCTCGATTTCGCGCGCGACTACATGGCGGGCGTGTATCCGATTCAATCCGAAACCGCGGACCAAGTCGCCGGGCGCGTGCTGATGGTCGCGCTCTACGGGCTGCCCGCGGATTACAACCGGACCTTCCCGGACAAAATTCGCGCGACCTCGCTTGAAGACGTGCAGGGACAGGCGAAAAAATACTTCGGTACCGAAAATATCGACGTCGTACTCGCAGGCAACGTCGGAGCGTTCCGTGATGCGCTGAAGACCGAATTCCCGAAAGCAACGTTCACCGAAATTCCGGCAGACCAACTCGATCCGCTTGCTGAGAATCTGCGCATTGCGAA
>JBEKJW010000080.1:0-16909 GCA_050011035.1 Candidatus Acidiferrales bacterium | reverse complement strand
CGCGCGTTGGGGTGCGGTGCGGACGCACCCTTTTGAGAAGCAAAGGATGCGGCACCCGGAAAGTCTGACCCACGCGTTGAGAACGACGTGCGTTTTCACATTTTGAGTTCTTTGGCGGCCGGCGTTTTTGTGCCACGATACGCGGCATTAGTCACCCCGGTATTTCCCACCGAAAAATCTGGAGGTCGTTCATGGGCCCTCAGGATGAAACGTTACAAACCAATGCGCCGTCGCAGACGCAGTGGAGTTCAGCGACGCGCGTCGCGTTTCGATTCTGCTTCGTGTACTTCGGTCTGTACTGCCTGAGCAACCAGATCATCGTCACGCCGTTTGCGTGGTATTCGTGGGACGTTCCCGATCCGGCGACGCTGCCTCCGATGCGGCAGATCGTGTTCTGGGTCGCGGCGCATGTGTTTCATTTCGAGTTGCCCCTGGTCTACAACGGGTCGGGAAGCGGAGACAAAGCGTTCGAGTGGACGTTCCTACCGATGCTGCTTGTTTTTTCGATCGTCGCGACGGCGGCATGGTCGTGGCTCGATCGCAACCGGCCGAACTACGACACGCTGCTGAAGTGGTTCCGCGTCTTCATCCGGCTGTTGCTCGCCGGACAGCTGCTCTCCTACGGCTTGGTGAAAATCTTCCCGGATCAGATGTCGTACCCCGGGCTCGACACGCTGGTGGAGCCGTTCGGACATTTTTCGCCGATGGGCGTGTTGTGGTCGTCGATTGGGTCAGCGCCACATTACGAAACGTTTGCTGGATGCGCGGAGGCGCTGGCCGGCCTGCTGCTCCTGCTTCCGCGGACGACGCTGCTTGGTGCGCTGCTTGCGGCGGCGGACATGACGCAGGTCTTCATGCTGAACATGACCTACGACGTGCCGGTGAAGTTATTGTCGTTCCATTTGCTGCTGATGGCGTTGTTCTTGATCGCACCAGAAGCGCCACGGCTCGTGCGGTTTTTCTCCGATGTCCGGAGCGTCGAGCCATCTCGCAAGACGCCGTTATTCAAAACGGCGCGGGCGAACCGGATCGCGCTCGGATTGCAGCTCGCGTTTGGCGTGTGGCTGCTCGTGCTGAATATCGCAGGAGGCGCTTCCGGGTGGAAGAAGTATGGAGCGGGGCGGCCGCACCCACCGCTGTATGGAATTTGGAACATCGAGAAGATGACGGTCGATGGGGTGGAGCGCGCGCCGCTGACGACGGATATGGATCGGTGGAGACGGATAATTTTCGATTACGAGTCGTTTGCAACGGTGCAGACGCCGGACGATGACTTGAAGGGCTACCAATTGAAGATCGATCCGGCGAAAAAGACCTTCGAGATTTCGCGGGAGGCGAATCCGAAGCGGAGCGCTCACTTTACGTATGACAGAAGCGCGCCGGATGTGATGGTGCTGGCTGGGGACATCGATGGGCGACCGGTACAGATGGAGCTGAAGAGGGAGGATGAGACGAAGCTGATGCTGTTGAGCCGTGGGTTTCATTGGAGGCAGGATTATCCGTTTAGTCGGTGAGCGGTGGGATAGCCAACCTGGCTGTCAGCCGACGAGCTTGACGTTGCGATGGGGTGAGATCGATGGCGAAACGGAACGCCGTCGGAACGCGGGGTGGAATTGGGAGCGCCGATCCGGCGTCGTGGAGTGCTGGAGGCAAGAGCCCGAATCGTAGGATGACAGCCAGGTTGGCTATCCCACCCGCGCTGCTAGTCGTGGCGCAGGGCGACCAGGGGGCTGACGCGGGTGGCGCGGCGGGCCGGGATCCAACAGGCTACCAACGCCACGAAGGTGAGTCCGGCGGCGACGGTGATGAACGTGATCGGGTCGGTGGGCTTGATGCCGACGATGAAGTTGGCGATGGCGCTGGTGCCGACGAAGGCGACTGCGAGGCCAACGAGCAGGCCTGCGCCGACGACGATGGCACTCTGACGCATCACCATTTTCAAAATGTCGCGCGGCTCGGCGCCCAGCGCCATGCGAATTCCGATCTCGTGGGTGCGCTGCGCGGCGGCGTACGAAACCATACTGAACACTCCCACCACGGCGAGAACCAATCCGAGCAAGCCCATCGCTCCGGTCAGTTGCGCGCCGAAGCGGAAAAAGAAGAATCCGTTCACGCCCTGCAGCGCCTGCTTCATGGTTTGCACTTGCGAGACTGGGAGGCCGGGCGCGAGTTCGCGAATCTGCGCTTCGACCTGCGCGGCGAGCGATTCGGGCGGCACAGAAGTCCGCACCTGAATGGTCCGCATCGGTAGATATTCCTGCGCGAACGACATGTAGAAAAACGGCGTTTTGTGTTGGTCGGAAACGTCTTTGTAGATGCTGTCGCGAACGATGCCCACGACTTCCACATCCGGGCGGTTCTGTTCGCCGTCGTTGAAACGCTGGCCGAGGGCGCTTTCGTTGGGCCAGAACTGTTTCGCCATGGCTTCGTTGATCACGGCGACGCGCGGAGCTTTCTCGCTGTCAGAATCGGAGAAGCCTCGGCCGGAAATCAGAGGGATCTGCAAAGTGTCGAAATATTTCGGCGTCACCAGATTACGCATGATTTTCGGCGGCTGCTGGCCGGCGGGAAGCTCGTGGCCGGGAAGCGTGATGGCCGCATCCGAGCTGACGACGCCGAGCGGGACGGTGAATGCTTGCGACACCGAGACGACGCCGGGCATCGCGGCGATGCGATCGTTCACCTGGGTGAAGAAGGCGCGACCCTGCGTTTCGGAATAGTTGAGCTGGTTCACGTCGACGGAAAGATCAAGCACGTTATCGGGATTGAAGCCCATGTTGATCTGCTGCGCTTTGCTGAGGCTGCGCATGAAGAGCCCGGCGACGATGAGTAGCAGCATGGATCCGGCGAGTTGCGCGCCAACGAGGATGTTGCGGACGATGTGGCGTTTGCGGCCGTCCGAAGCGCTGCGTCCACCTTCGCGAAGCAGGGAATTCACGTCGGCACGCGCCACGCGAAGCGCCGGCACGATGCCAACCACAACGGCGGTGACCAGGACAGCGGCGAGCGCGAACAGATAGACGCGCGTGTCCGGGTAAAAATCAAAACGGATCGGCAAATCGGTGCCGAGTGAAAGCGTGCTGAGAAATCCGGCGCACCACGTGGCAAGGATCACTCCGGCGATGGCGCCGAGGAACGAAAGCAACAGGCTTTCGGTGAGATGCTGGCGGATCAGGCGGCCGCGTCCGGCGCCGAGCGCGGCGCGCACGCCCATTTCGCGTTCGCGAGCGGTGGCGCGGACGAGCAAGACGTTGGCGATGTTGAAGCAGGCGACCAGAAGCACGAGGGCTGCGAGAGCAGAGAACGCAATCGCGGCGCGGGGCAGCGTGTTATCCGGATCAGGTTCGGGCCGGGCGAGCTTTTCCGGGAAGGCGCGGATGGCGATGTCTTTATCGATGGCAGGAAAATCCTGCGCCAAGCGCTGGGCCACCACAGTGAGCGAAGCGCGAGCCTGCTGGACCGAGACGCCGGGCTTCAATCGGGCAAGCAGCGAAAGGCGGCGGTTTTCGCGCTGGGTGTACACGTCGCGGACGTTTTTGACGGGATCGTCAGTATCGCCGAACGGCGCGCTGAGCGGGTAGTAGCCGTCCATGTCCATGATGGCGTAGACGCCGTGAAAACTTTTCTCGGTGACGCCGACGATGGTCGCTGCGTGGCCGTCGACCAGAACGTGCTTGCCAACGACGGATGGATCGCCGCCGAAGCGTTTCTTCCAGAAATTGTAACCGAGGACGACGATGGGATCGGCTCCGGGCGTCTGCGCTTCACTGGGCAGAATCAGGCGGCCGACTGCGGGCTTCACGCCGAGCGCCGAAAAATAATTTCCCGTGACACGGCTGAAGATGCAGTGGTCGCCGCGGTTGTCGGCGTTCAAAGAGGAGAGGGTGACGTTGTAGCCGAAGACGTCACTGAAAACGCCGGAAGTGTCGCGCGTGATGTCCTGATAGTCGGGATAGGAGAACGATTGAAAAGTGCTGTCGCCGTTTTGTTGAAGGCCGAGGACGGTGATCTGCTCGGCGTGCGGGACGGGAAGCGGGCGGAGCAGGATGCCGTTGATCACGCTGAAGACGGTGGTGTTGACGGCGATGCCAAGGCCGAGCGTGACGATGGCGATGATGGCGAAGCCCGGCGCGCGGCGCAGCGACCGGAATGCGTAACGAAGATCCTGAAGCAGACTGTCCATGGTCACTCCTCGGGCGCGCTTTGCCGTGGCGTTCGCGCGCGTGAGTGCATTCGCGATGCCGTTTGGCGCGAGCGTAATTCGCTCTGAATGCGATTGTTAGCGCGCTTTGTACGCCGGGTGCGCGTGAGGCGTGCGCGGATTTGGGATTGCGTGTGGCGATAGTGGACGGGCGGCGGGCCTATATAAGGATACGCGCCGAAGTGTCTGGTGGCGCAACGGCAAGTCCCACAAGCGGGCACGAAGTGAGGGCATGGCGACGGAGCGCGCCGCGTAAGTGATTGAAGCAGCGGAAGTTTGCGGGCGGCGGCTGTGGTGCGCGTCGTGCAAGTGCGGCTCGGGGGATAGGTCCAGCGTTCGCGCGCGCGAGGGAAACCGAATGATTCGTTCCATCTGGCAGGATTTGCGATTCGGGCTGAGGCAACTGCGGCTGAGCCCGGGGTTCGCGGCGGTGGGAATACTTTCGCTGGCGCTTGGCATCGGCGCGAACACGGCGATCTTTCAGCTGATTGATGCGATCCGGTTGCGGACCATGCCGGTGCAGAAACCGGAGGAGCTCGCCTCGATCAAAATTCACCCGCGCGATTGGGCGAGCGGCAACTTCCGTAACGACTACAGCGAACTGACCTACCCGATCTGGCAGCAAATCGCCGCGAGGCAGGAAGGGTTTCAGACGTTTGCGGGATGGGCGCCGGAGCAATTCAACCTGGCGCGTGGCGGCGAGACGAAACCGGCGCACGGAATGTGGGTCACCGGAGATTTTTTCAAAGTGCTGGAGATGCAGCCGCTGGCAGGCCGGCTGATCGATGCGAATGACGACGTGCGCGATTGCAGCGAGCCCGCCGCGGTGATCAGTTACGCCTTCTGGCAGCGGAATTTCGGCGGCGATCCGGCGGCGGTGGGAAAGAAAATCACGCTGAACGGATATCCGGTGGAGATCGTCGGGATCACGCCGCGAAAATTCACGGGCGTGATCGTGGGCGATTGGTACGACGTTGCGGTTCCCGTGTGTGCGACGCCGCGCATCGACAACACCGATGCGATGCTGGCGGGGCGGCGGATGTGGTGGATTAGTTCCATCGGGCGATTGAAACCGGGATGGACGATCGAGCGCGCAGCGGCGCAGGCCAAAACGATTTCGCGGCCGGTGATGGACGAGACCACGCCGTCCGAATACGACGCCGAGAAGGTGAAAAAATATCAGGCCTACGCGCTGACGGCGCTGCCGACCGCGACCGGCGCGTCGGAGTTGCGCGAATCTTCTTCGTCGGGATTGTGGATGCTGATGGGAATTTCGGGACTGGTGCTGCTGATCGCGTGCGCGAATATCGCGAACCTGATGCTGGCGCGGGCGAGCGCGCGGGAGCGGGAACTGGCAGTCCGGCTGGCGCTGGGGGCGTCGCGGCCGCGGCTGATCCGGCAACTGCTTTCTGAAAGCTTGATGCTTGCGGTGGGCGGAGCGGCGCTGGGTGCGGTGCTGGCGGCGATGCTCAGCGCGTCGCTGATCGAATTTCTTTCCACCGATAACCAGCAAATTTTTGTGAATCTGAGCCTGGACTGGAAAGTGCTTGGGTTCACGACGGCGCTGGCGTTTCTGACGACGCTGATTTTTGGTCTGGTGCCAGCGCTGAAGGCGACGAAGACAGCTCCGGTGGAAGCGCTGAAGAGCGGCGCGCGCGGGATGACGGCATCTCGTGAGAAATTCGGGCTGCGGCGGATTTTGGTGGTTTCGCAGGTGGCGCTGTCGCTGGTGCTGCTGGTGGCGGCGCTGCTTTTTGTGCGCAGCCTCCGAAACCTGTACGCGCGCGACGCGGGCTTCCAACCGGGTGGTGTGCTGATTGCGACCGTGGACTTCACGCGGCTGAAGATCCCGGAGCAGCAAATCGGAGCGTTCGACATGCGGGTGCTCGAGCAAGCGCTGTCGATGCCGGGCGTAACGTCCGTCGCGGCATCGACGGAGACTCCGCTGAGCGGATCGTACTCGAACGACATCGTGCTCGGCGCGAACGGCGAGAGTCTTCCGCCAGCCACGCAGAACTGGGTGAGTCCCGGGTATTTTCATGCGATGGAAACGCCGATGCTTGCGGGGCGGGATTTCGGCGCAGAGGATACGGCGACATCGCCGACGGTGGCGATCGTGAATCAGGCGTTCGTCGATAAATATTTCGGCGGGCACGACGCAGTGGGTAAAACATTCCGGATGCAGCAGCCGAAGGGCGCGCCCATTCCGGTGTTTCAGGTGGTGGGCGTGGTGAAGAATTCCATCTACAACGACATTCACGATGAACTGCCGCCGACGGCATACTTTCCGATGACGCAGCCGATGCAGCCGAACACGTGGATGTCGCTGGTGGTGCGTTCACCTGGGCAGATCAACTCCCTGGAAAACGAGGTGAAGGATGCGGTGGCGCGCGTAAATCCGGAGATCGATATCGAGTTTCACATTTTCAGCGCGCAAGTGGATTCGGCGCTGAAACCCGATCAGCTGATGGCGACGCTCACCGGATTTTTCGGCGTGCTGGCGGGACTGCTGGCGGTGATCGGATTGTACGGCGTGATTTCGTACACGGTGGCGCAACGAAGGAATGAGATTGGAGTGCGGATGGCGATGGGAGCGCAGCGCGCGGATGTGTTGCGGATGGTGATGCGCGACGCGGCGACGATGGTCGGCATCGGGCTGGTGGTGGGCGCAGTGCTGGCGGTTATTTCGGCGAAATGGGCGGCGTCCATGCTGTATGGATTGAAGCCGCGCGACCCGGTGACCTACGTAGTGTGCGTGGTGGCGCTGGCTGCGGTTGCAGCGCTGGCGAGCTTGATTCCGGCGAGGCGGGCGGCCCAGTTGGATCCGTGGACGGCACTTAGAGATGAATGATGGGGACGAGTGACGCGCTACGAAAAGCGTGGAACATTTCACAGAGGACACCGAGAAAAGCAGAGGGCACGGAGACTGCGTGCTGATGCAATCATAGGTGCTGGTCGGTTAAGGCTGCTGTAAGGGCCGATTCGCGGAATGTGCGAAGCGGGCGCAGTGGAGAACTTCGGAGGAGTGAGGATGCGATCGTTCTTGCAGGATTTGCGATTCGGGTTGAGGCAGCTGAGGCTCTCGCCGGGGTTCGCGCTGGTGGGGATTTTGTCGCTGGCGCTGGGGATCGGCGCGAATACCGCGATCTTCCAGTTGATCGACGCGATCCGGCTGCGCGCGATGCCGGTTGCGAATCCCGAACAGCTCGCGACGGTCCACGTTTTCGAGCGGCACTGGGCCTCCGGAAATTTCTACAGCAGCTATTCCGACCTCAGCTATCCGCTGTGGCAGCAGATCGAGCAGCGGCAGCAGTCATTCGACCCGATCGCGGCGTGGGCGCCGGAGATGTTCAACCTGGCAAAGGGCGGCGAAACGCATTACGCGCACGGGCTGTACGTGACCGGCGATTTTTACAAAGTCCTGGGTTTACAACCCGTGGTGGGGCGATTGATTTCGGCGTCGGACGATACGCCGGGGTGTAGCCAGGCAGCGGCGGTGCTGAGCTATTCGTTCTGGCAGCGGAATTATGGCGGCGACCCTTCGGCGATCGGAAAGCAGGTTTCGCTGAACGGATATCCGGCGGAGATTGTAGGCGTGACGCCGCAGAAGTTCACCGGCGTGGCGGTGGGCGAGTCGTTCGACGTGTCCGTGCCGGTTTGCGCGGTGCCGAATTTCGACGGCGTCGACGATCGCATCAAGAGCCGGCGGGCGTGGTGGCTGAATTCGATTGGGCGGCTGAAGCCGGGCACGACTCTGGCGCAAGCGGCCGCGCAGATGAACGTGATTTCGCAAGCGGCGATGGAGCAAACGCTGCCACCGGATTACGACGCCGACGGCGCAAAGCACTACATGGCTTACAAGCTGACTGCGACTCCGGCGGGCACCGGATTTTCCCAACTGCGAAGAGAATCGGAAACCGGATTGTGGCTACTGATGGGAGTTTCGGCGCTGGTGCTGCTGATCGCGTGCGCGAATATCGCGAACCTGATGCTGGCACGGGCGAGCGCGCGCGACCGTGAAATTGCGGTGCGGCTGGCGATGGGCGCGTCGCGCGGGCGCGTGATCCGGCAACTGCTTTCAGAAAGCCTGCTGATGGCTGTGGGTGGCGCGTTGGCAGGTTCGTTCATCGCGTGGACGCTGAGCGCGTGGCTGATTAATTTCCTGACCACGCCGCAGAGCAATCTTTTCGTGGACTTGAGCCTGGACTGGCGAGTGCTGGCGTACACCACGGCGCTGGCGTGCGTCACAACGATGCTTTTTGGGTTGATGCCGGCGCTGAAAGCGACCAAAACGCCGCCGGGCGAGGCGTTGAAGTCGGGCGGGCGGGGAATGACGGCGTCGCGCGAGAAATTCGGATTGCGGCGCGTGTTGGTGGTTTCGCAAGTGGCGCTTTCGCTGGTGCTGCTGGTGGGCGCGCTGCTGTTCGCGCGCAGCTTGCGGAATTTGTACGCGCTGAATCCGGGCTTCAACGAGGACGGCGTGCTGATCGCGCAGGTGGATTTCGAACGAATGAAAATTCCGCAAGCGCAGCGGTGGGAGATGAAGCAGCGGTTGCTGGAGCAGGCGCGCGCGATTCCCGGCGTCACGGTTGTGGGCGGAGCGATGACTACGCCGCTGAGCGGGTCGATGTCCAACGACACGGTGCTGGGCGACGCGCCCGACGTGAAGCTGGACTCAACCATGATCAACGAGACGACGTCCGACTATTTCAAGGCGATGGAGACGCCGCTTTTGATGGGACGCGATTTCGGCGACATGGATACGCCGACGTCGCCGAAAGTGGCGATCGTGAACCAGGCGTTCGTGGAGAAATTCCTGAAGACCAACGATCCGCTGGGGAAAACATTCAAAATCCAGCAGCCGAATGGTAGGCCGATTCCCGCGTATGAGGTGGTAGGCGTGGTGAAGAACGCGGTGTATCGCGACATGCATGAGGATTTTCAGCCGACGGCGTATTTCCCGTTGTCGCAGGATCCTGAGCCACATTCGGATTTCTCGCTGGTGGTGCGATCGCCGCAAGAGACCGCGGCGGTGAGGAATTCGATCAAGGATGCGATGGCGGCGGTAAGTCCGGAGATCGACATCGACTTCCACGTTTTCAAAACGCAAGTGCACGATACGCTGCGGCAGGACGAGTTGATGGCCACGCTGACGGGGTTTTTCGGAGCGCTGGCGGGATTGCTGGCGGTGATCGGGCTCTACGGCGTGATTTCGTACATGGTGGCGCAGCGGCGGAACGAAATTGGAGTGCGGATGGCGATGGGAGCGCAGCGCGCGGATGTGTTGAAGATGGTGCTGCGCGACGCGGCGATGATGGTGGCCATTGGATTAGTGGTAGGCACAGTGCTGGCGCTGTTTGCGGCGAAGGGCGCTGCGACGCTGCTGTTTGGTTTGAAGCCGCGCGACCCGGTGACGTACATTGCGTGCATTGTGGGATTGGCGATTGTGGCGGTGCTGGCGAGCTTGATTCCGGCGCGGCGTGCAGCGTCGCTGGATCCGTGGACGGCGCTGCGGGATGAATGAGAGCTCCCATAGACGGTCTTCTGAAGGAGTGATTTCCTCCGATAGGCTGGCGTAACTGAGGCTAAAGAGTGGTGTGGGTGGATTTGGTGCTTGTGGTAGATGATCTAGTGGAGTATAAAACCGAAGTGATGCGATTGAAATTGAGTTGAGGGGAGTTGGAATGCCGAAGAAAGCTGCGCCGCCGCTGGAGGCGGATTTGTTACAGGGGACGCTGGACCTGCTGATTTTGCAGACGCTGGTGATGGGGGCGGCGCACGGGCACACGATTGCGCACGCGATCGAGCGGCGGTCGGATGAGGTGCTGCAGGTGGAGCACGGCTCGCTGTATCCGGCGCTGCACAGGCTGGAGGATCGGAAGTGGATCGCTTCGTTCTGGGGGACGAGCGAGAACAACCGCAAAGCGCGGTACTACCGGCTGACGCCGTCGGGGAAGAAACAGCTCGAACGGCAGACGAGCCGATGGGGACAGCTGGTCCGCGCGGTGAATCGTGTGCTGGGGCCGGCTACTACGGAGTGAGGTACGGAAAGGCGGGGGCACGGAGGCGTCGTGCTGGCCGCGGGAGTTGAGTGATGAGTTGGATGAAATTCTTCAGGCGCGATGAGTGGGATGCGGAGCGGGCGCGCGAGATGGAGGCGCATCTCGACCATGAGGCGGACGAGGGCGTGGCGCGGGGAATGTCGCGCGAAGAGGCTCGCTTTGCGGCGAAGCGGAAGCTGGGGAACGAGACGCGCGTGCGCGAGGAGATCTACGAGATGAACACGCTCGGCTTCATCGAGACGCTGTGGCAGGACGTTCGCTACGCGGTGCGGATGCTGCGCAAGTCGCCGGGGTACGCGGCGGTGGCGATTTTCACGCTGGCGCTGGGCATTGGCGCGAATACGACGGTCTTCAGCGTGATTAACACCGTGCTGCTGCGACCGCTTCCGTTTCCGCGCGCGGACCGGCTCGCGCTTTTGTGGAAGGTAGATATTCACGATGCAAAAGGCACGAACGTGCTTTCTGCACCGGATTTTCACGACTGGCAGCGCGACACCGATGCGTTTGAGAGCATGGCGATTTTTGATTCGGGCGGCACGGGCTACAACCTATCAGAGAGCGGCGGCGAGCCCGAACGCGTTTCCGGCCTGCGTGTCTCCTCGCAGTTTTTCGATGTGCTCGGCGTGAAGCCGATGCTTGGGCGCGGATTTCTGCCGGAGGAGGAAGTCGCCGGACGCGACCACGAAGTAGTGTTGAGCTATCCGCTCTGGACGCGACGTTACAAGCGAGACCCGGGGATCGTGGGCAAGACCATCCGGGTCGACGGCGAGAGTTACACGGTCGTCGGCGTAATGCCGCGCGAATTCGAGTTTCAGTTCTGGAGCAACTTGCGCGAGCTGTGGGTTCCAGTCGGATACACAGCGATCGACATGGAGCGCGGCGAGAATTCGTTTGTATGTATTGCGCGGCTAAAAGACGGAGTGAGCTTCGCGCGGGCCGACGCCGAAATGCATGCGCTCGGCGACCGGTTGCGCAAGGCGTACCCGGCGGATTTGGCGAACATGAGCGCAACGGCGCAGCCGCTCGCCGAGTTCGGACTAGAGGATTTGCGCGCCACAATGCTGGCGCTTTCGGTGGCCGTTTGTTTCGTGCTGTTGATCGTATGCGTGAACGTCGCAAACCTGACGCTGGGGCGGAGCGCAGTGCGGCAGAAAGAAATCGCCGTGCGGAGGACACTCGGTGCGGGCCGCGGACGCATCATCCGGCAGTTGCTGACAGAGAGCGTGATTCTCGCCCTCGCAGGAGGGTTAGCCGGACTGGCGGTGGCCGAGATCGGCTTGCGCGTGCTCGAAAGCGCGATGCCGGAGGCGCTGGTGTTTCTTTCGTTCCGGCACGTAGCTTCGATCGCAATGAATGGGCGTGTGTACCTGTTCGCATTCGGAGTTTCGTGCCTCGCGGGAGTTTTGTTCGGCTTCGCTCCGGCGTTCAGTGCCGAGCGCGGGGACCTGAACGCGACGCTGAAGGAAGGCGGACGCAATGCGACTCAAGCGAAGGGAAACCGGCTACGCCAGGTTCTGGTGGCGACGGAAATCGCGCTGGCGATGGTGGTGCTGTCGGGAGCGGCGCTGATGGTTGTAAGCGTGGCGCGGCTCCTGAATGTTCCAACGGGATTTGAAGCACGGCACGTGCTGACGATGGATCTTTCCACGCCGGAAGTAAGCGGCATCGGAAGCGTTGCTCGAAACCCGAATTTTTGCCGGCAAATTGCGGATTCGGTGGGGACACTTCCTGGAGTCGTGGCGGTGGGCGCGACGAGTGGACTTCCGTTCGAAGGCTGGGCGGGACGCGGGATAACGGTGGAAGGGCGTCCGGATCCCGGGCCGGAACATACGGAGGGCTCGCGCTACAACACCGTGTGTCCGGGATATTTCGCGGCGCTCAGCGTGCCGGTGCTCGACGGCCGGGACTTTAATCTGAACGACGTGGATGGCGCGACTCCGGTGGTCGTGGTGAACGAAACGTTTGCGAAACGGTTCTGGCCGAACCAGAGCGCGGTAGGGCATCACTTCAAGCCGGGCCAGTTCAATTCTGATGCAGGGTGGTTCACGATCGTCGGCGTAGTAAGGGATACGCGGCACTGGGCGCTCGACCAGCGCGTGTGGCCGGAGTTCTACCGGCCGTTCATGCAGTCCGCGTGGCCGACGATGTCGCTTGCGGTGAAGACCGAGGCCGCGCCCATGGGGATGGCGCCGGCGGTGGAGCGGGCGATGGCCGGCACACTGCGCGACACGCCGGTGACGAACGTTCAGCCGCTCGAGCAAATCGTCGCGGACTCGGTGAGTGGACGAACGTTTCCAATGGAATTGCTTGCATGTTTTGCGGTGGTGGCTCTGGTGCTGGCCGCGGTGGGCATCGCGGGCGTGGTGAGTTACGCAGTGACGCAGCGGACGCGAGAGATCGGGATACGGATGGCGTTTGGAGCGAGTGCGCGCGATGTGCTGCGTATGATTGTAGGCGGGAGCATGCGGTGGGTCGTGATTGGCGTGGTGGTGGGAGTGGTGGCTTCGCTCGCAGCGACCAGGCTGCTGGAGGTGCTGCTTTTCGATGTGCGAGCAGGTGATCCGCGCGTGCTGGGCGCGATGGCGGCGGTGCTTGCGGTGGTGGCGTTTGCGGCGAGCTACTTGCCGGCGCGGCGGGCTACGCGTGTGGATCCGATGGTGGCGTTGCGCTACGAGTGAGGTGACGCGATGAGCTGGGTGAAATTCTTCAAACGCGAAAAGTGGGATGAGGAGATTGCAGCGGAGATGGAGGCGCATCTCGCGCATGAGATCGATTTGAATGTAGCGCGCGGGATGTCGAGGGAGGAGGCGCGGTTTGCGGCGAAGCGCCGGCTCGGCAACGAGACGAAGCTGCGCGAAGAAATCTACGAAATGAATACGGTGGGCTGGCTGGACACGTTGTGGCAGGACTTGCGCTTTGGCGCGCGCATGCTGCGCAAGTCGCCGGGCTACACGGCGATCGCGGTGCTTACGCTGGCGCTGGGAATTGGAGCGAACACGGCGATCTTCACGCTGATCGATGCGGTGATGCTGCGTTCAATTCCGGTGCGCGACGCGACGAACTTTTATGTCTTCGAATGGCACGCGAATAAAGCGCCGAATCCTGAATGGGAAAGCGCGTTTGGAGACTGCGCGGACGGCAACTCTCCGGCGAATCCGGAAGGGTGCACGTTTCCCAAGGCCACCTACGAGGGCATGAGGGACGAAGCGAAAGTGTTTTCGAGCGTCGCGGCGTTCGCGGGACCCGCGGAGCTGACGATCAGCGGCAACGGCGAGGCCCGCGCGGTTTCCGGCGTGATCGTCACGGGAGATTTTTTCTCAACGCTCGGCGTGAAGCCCGCGCTGGGGCGATTGCTCTCGCGCGAGGATGATACGGCGGCGGTTTCTCCCGTGGTGTTGAGCTACGCGTTCTGGAAGAGCGACTTCGGCGGCGATCCTGCGGTGCTGGGGCGGACGATCAGCTTGAACGGCGCGCCATTCACGGTGGTGGGCGTGGCCGAGCAGAAATTTACCAACCTCTCGCCGGGAAAAACGCAGGAACTGTGGATGACGATTCCGGCCGCGAAAGCGATGGGCGTGCGGTGGGCGCAGCGCAGCGACGGAATTTCGAATTGGTGGATGGTACTGATTGGAAGGATTGCTCCGGGCGTAACGCGCGCGCAAGCCGAGGCGGAAGCGACGATTCTGTTCCGCAACCAAGTGGTGCATGGAGGACAGCCGATCTCGAAGGAAGAAGACAACCTTCGCATCACGCTGATTGGGGCACAGGCGGGTCTCACAGGGCGGCGAGGAGCGTATGCAACGCGGCTGTACGTGCTGTCGTGCGCTGTGGGGCTGATTCTGCTGATCGCGTGCGCGAACGTCGCGGGGTTGCTGCTGGCGCGTTCGGCGGTGAGGCAGAAGGAAATGGCGCTGCGGCTCGCGCTGGGGGCGCGGCGGTCGCGGATCGTGAGGCAACTGCTGACCGAGAGCGTGCTGCTGTCCGCCATCGGTGGGGCGGTGGGGATCGCGTTTGCGTTCTGGGGGGTGCGCGCGATCACGTCGCTGTGGGCAGGCGTTTCTGGAAATCGCTTTGCGTTCGTGGTTGCGCCGGACTGGAGAGTTCTGACGTTCACACTCGGCGCGTCGATGTTCACGGGAATCCTGTTCGGACTTGCACCAGCGATGCGGAACACGAGGCTGGATTTGACGTCCGCACTGTAAGAGAACGCGCCGACGGCGTGGGGCGCGCTGAACGCCGGGCCATGGTGGCGCCGCATTCCGATGGGGAGCGCGCTGGTGGTGGCGCAGGTGGCGCTGAGCGTGGTGGTGATGATCGGTGCGGGATTGCTGGTGCGAACGATCGACCGCTTGCGGAATGTCGATCTGGGATTCGACGCGCACAACGTCTTGCAGTTCGAAATCGATCCTACGCGGCTGGGGATGAAGGACGAGCAGGCGCAGAATTTGTATCGCCAGCTGCGCGACGAGTTCGCGGCGCTGGCCGGCGTATCGTCAGCGACGTATTCGTCGGGCGCTCTGTTGAGCGGCGGCCAGTGGCAGTCCTCGTTTCATTTGGATGGCGGTGGCGCGAAACAGGATCACGGCGTCGACGAGCTCGCTATCGGGCCGGAGTTTCTCCGTTCGTCGCGCATCAAGCTGCTGGCGGGTCGCGACTTCACGCCGGAGGATTTTGAGCGCGCTGCGAGGAAGTACGACGAGGACACGAAGACGGCCGCGACGATTGCGCCAACGGTGAAGCAACAATCGCCAGGGCCAATGTCGCCACCAGCGCGCGTGCCGGTTGTAGTGCCCGTGTTGGTGAACCGCGCGTTCGTCGAGAACTTTTTTCCGAATGAAAATCCGCTCGGCCGGGCTCTGGAGCGCGGAGGATTCGGTGGGGCGACCAATGCACGTTCGGCGGATCCGCCGTCGCGGGAATATGAAATCGTCGGCATTGTGGCCAACACAAAATACGGGACGCTGCGGGACGGTGTGGCTCCGCTGCTGATCGTGCCGGACGTTACCGGCGGAGTGGAGTTCGAAATTCGAACGGTGGGCGATCCAAACGCGCTGGTGCCGGCGATTCGGAAAATCGTCGGGAAACAGAATAGTGCGCTGCCGGTTTCCTACGTGCGTACCGAGACCGAACAGATCGGCCGGCTGATGGAGCAAGAAAGGTTTCTCGCCCGGTTCGTTGGATTTGCGGGTGCGCTCGCGATGTTGCTGGCGTGCATCGGTTTGTACGGATTGCTTTCGTACGAAGTCGCGCGGCGGACGCGGGAGATTGGCGTCCGGATGGCGCTGGGTGCTCGGCGTGGCGATGTGTTGCGGCTGGTGCTGGGGCAAGGCGTGAGGCTCGCGGTGATTGGCGTTGTGCTGGGCGCGGTGGCGGCGGTGATCGTGACGCGATACTTGGAGAGTTTGCTCTACGAGGTCAGAGCGAACGATCCGGCTACGTTTGTTGGGATTGGAGTTCTGATTTTGTGCGTGAGCGTGGCGGCGAGTTACGTGCCGACGCGGCGGGCGACGCGGGTGGATCCGATGGTGGCGCTCAGGTACGAGTGAGGTGACGCGATGAGCTGGCTGAGATTCTTCAGGCGCGAGAAGTGGGATGCGGAGCGGGCCCGCGAGATGGAGGCGCATCTCGCGCACGAGGTGGACCAGAACGTCGCGCGGGGGATGTCGCGCGAAGAGGCGCGCTTTGCGGCGAAGCGGAAGCTGGGCAACGAGACGAAGCTGCGTGAAGACATCTACGAGATGAACACAGTGAGCTGGCTCGATTCGTTGTGGCAAGACCTGAGGTATGGCGCTCGGACTCTGCGCAAGTCGCCAGGGTACACCGTGGTTGCGGTGCTGACGCTGGCGCTGGGGATCGGCGCGAACACGGTGATTTTCAGCGTGATCAATACCACGCTGTTGCGCCCACTACCGTACAAGGATGCGAAGCAGCTGGTGATGATTTTCCGCTCGGACGCAAAAAATCGCCTGCACGATTTCGGCATCGACTCGAAGCCGGATTACGAAGATTACGTGAAGCAGGCGGACGCGTTCAGCTCGGCGGCGCTTTTCGATTCGAGCAGCAACGGATACAACCTGTCCGAAGGCTCGCGGCCCGAGCGCTTGCAGGGCGTGCGCATTACGTCGGGATTTTTCAAGACATTTGGCGTTGAACCGATGCTGGGCCGCGAATTCGTTCCAAACGAAGAACCGCAGGGCGCCGACCACGAAGTGATTCTGAGTTATCGCGTGTGGGCGCGGCGGTATAACAGCGACCCGGACATCATCGGCAAGTCGATTCGCATCGACGGCGTGGGGCACACCGTTGTAGGCGTGATACCGAAAGATTTCGTGTTCCAGTTTTGGCAAAATCCGGGCGACATCTTTATTCCGGTCGGTTACACAGACGGCGATCAGCAGCGCGGCTCGCATTCGTTTGTCGTGGTGGCGAGGTTGAAGCCGAGGGTGACGCTCTCAGAAGCCGACGCGCAAGAAGATTCGATCGGCCAGCGGCTCGCGAAGCAGTATCCGGACAGCAACGCATCGACAACGGCGACGGTGGTCGCGATGGACCGGATGAGCGTGGACGATGTGAAGCCGGTGCTGATGGTGCTGTTCTACGTGGTCGGGTTTGTGCTGCTGATCGCGTGCGTGAACGTGGCGAATCT
>JBEKJW010000079.1:0-17191 GCA_050011035.1 Candidatus Acidiferrales bacterium | reverse complement strand
GTCGAAATGGCGCGCAAATCCAAGTACGCCTCGATCATTTCGCACCGCTCCGGCGAAACCGAAGACTCGTTCCTCGCCGATCTCGTCGTCGCCACCGGCTCCGGCCAGATCAAAACCGGCTCAGCCTCGCGCACCGACCGCATCGCCAAATACAATCAGCTTCTGCGCATCGAAGAAGCCCTGGGCGCAAACGCCCGCTTCCCCGGCCGCAAGGCCCTCGCCATCCAATAGTTCTTACGACTTTTGCCGTGTCTTTACGTAACGGCCGGTCTCGCCCATAGGGCGGGACCGGGCAGGTTTTTGCTCGCTGTTGTATTCTGTCGTGCGCCCATGACATCTCACTCAAAACGTCCCAAGCCAATCGTCCTCACCGTGCTCGACGGCTGGGGCTACCGCCCCGAAACCGCCGGTAACGCCATCGCCCTTGCGCGCAAGCCGAACTACGATCGCCTGCTGAAAGAATTTCCCAACACGCTCATCCAAACCTCCGGCCCCTCCGTCGGCCTCCCCGAAGGCCAGATGGGCAATAGCGAAGTCGGCCATCTGAATATCGGCGCCGGCCGCGTCGTGCAGATGGACATCACGCGCATCGAAATGCTTCTCGCGCATGGCGATTTCGCCAAGCAGCCGCTACTCGCCGAAACTCTCGAGCGCGCTCGCACGCACCAGCTTCACATCATGGGCCTGCTCAGCGACGGCGGCGTCCACTCGCACATCAATCACCTTTTCGCGCTTCTCCGCATCGCCCGCGAAGCCAAAGTCGAGCGCGTCTTCATCCACTGCTTCATGGACGGCCGCGACACGCCGCCCAATAGCGGCATCGACTACATTCGCCAGCTCGAACCGAAACTCCGCGAATACGGCGTGGGCCAGATCGCCACCGTCAGCGGCCGCTACTACGCAATGGATCGCGATAATCGCTGGGAACGCGTCGAGCGTGCCTACCGCGCGATCGTTCACGGCGCCGCTGAAGCCGGCTTCACCGATCCGGTCGAAGCCGTGCGCTCGAGCTACGAAAAAGGCGTCACCGACGAATTCATCGTTCCCGCCGTCATCACCAAAGCCGATGGCAGCGGCCCTCGCGGCGTCATCCGCGATGACGACGCCGTCATCTTCTACAATTTCCGTGCCGACCGCGCCCGCGAGATGACGCGCGCGCTGATGGATCCCGCGTTCGCCGAATTCGTCGACCCCGCCCGCCCAAAAAATCTCGCCTACCTCGGCATGACGCAGTACGACAAAGCCTGGCCCTGGCTCCGCTACCTCATCGCGCCCGAAAAGCTCGAACACATCCTCGCTAACGTCTTCACCGAACTCGAATACAAAAATCTCCGTGTCGCCGAATCCGAGAAGTACGCTCACGTCACCTACTTCTTCAACGGCGGCATCGAAAAGCCCTACGTCGGTGAAGATCGCGTGATGGTCCCGTCGCCAAAAGTCCCGACCTACGATCTAAAACCGGAAATGTCCGCCGAAGGCGTCACCGACACCGTCGTCCACGCAATCGAAAAGGGCGACTTCGACGCCATCATCATGAATTTCGCGAATGCAGACATGGTCGGCCACTCCGGCAAGCTCGAAGCCACGATCAAAGCCGTCGAAGCAGTCGACGCGGGCCTGGGAAGGATTTTTCAGGCGTTGCGCCCGCGCGGCGGCGCTTGGATCATCACCGCGGACCACGGCAACGCCGAGACCATGATCGATCCCGTCACCGGCGGCCCGCACACCTACCACACCACCAATCCTGTTCCGTTTATTTTGCTAAGTGAGGATGGCCGCACCGAGCTGGCGCCCGGCGGTTCGCTGCGTGATATTTCGCCCACGCTGCTTGGCGTTCTCGAAGTGAAAGAGCCGCCCGAGATGACCGGACGCGACCTCCGCCGCATCCGAAAATAGACTTGGCCTTGCGGGACACGGCTTTAGCCGTGTCAAATCAGTTCCGCGACATTCGAGGCTTTAGCCCCTGAAGCGGGAAGTCCCTTTTTTAATTCGCCGCCAGCCCCGGCTTCGGCGACTCGTATCCCGACCGCGCGTAAATGTTCACTTTCTTCGGCTTGCCCTTCTTGTCCGGCGTCGTCAGCGGATTTCCGTCGTTGTCGAGCGCTTCAATCTTCAGCTTGTGCCACTTCCCGTCCATGCCCGCCGATGGCGAAAACCCGATCGTGTACTGGCTCCGCAAATACGTCGCCACCGAATTGAAAATATCCGGCATCTCGCCTTCGAACCGCGGGAACCACGCGTACCCGCCCGTCATCTCCGCGAACGCGTTCATCTGGTTCTTCGCCTGCAGATATCCAATATGGCTGCCGCGTCCATAGAGATCGATCTCTTCGCCCATGCCGACGCAGAAAATCGTCACGTCCGTTTCTTTCACGCTCTTCAGCGTTTGATCCAGCGTGTGCTTGCTGAACGTATCGAACCCCGTCGCGATCACCAGAATCGCCTTCTTACCCTTCACATCGCGCATCTGCGTCATCGTCTCCAGCAGCGCGTCGAAAAAGTTCGCTTCGCTGAAATCCGGAAAGTAAAGTCCCGACACCGCCTGCGCCACTTCCTGCTTGTTTTGCGTGAAGTCCACCAGAATATTTGTGCGCAGGTCGTACGTTTTAAAAGCGACCCAATCCTTCTGGTTCAAATGCCCCAGAAATCCGTACGCCCAGTTCTTCGCCTTGTATCCGAAGTAGCCGCCCATCAACTTGCTGAATTCCATCAGGATCGTGATCGTGATCGGCGCCTCGCTCGGCCCGAAGTTCGTGATCTGCTGCGGCTGCCCGTCGTCCATCACGCGGAAATTCTGCTTCTGAAGTCCCTGAATAATGTTGCCGTCGAAGTCGGTGACCACCGTATCCACGTTCACCAGGTTCGAAGAAACCGAAATTGCCGACTGTGGCGCCTGCGATTGCGGCTGTCCCGCCGTGGCTGGCTGTTGTTGTCCCGTGGGAGGTTTGGCCGGCGTTTCCCCAGGTGACGGGTTCGGCTTGGTTGGTCCTTCCTGCTGTCGTGCGTACACGCGCATCGCGCTCGGCGGCACGCCGAGAATCGCAATCAACGCGCCGACCACCACCGCCCGAACTCCCATGTTCCGCCGCATAGTCTCCTCGAAATTCCTGGCCCGCGTCACCACCGGCGTTCGACCGACAGGCATCTTCCCTGGCTAATTACGATGCGTCGATGCCTGTCGCGGGATGGACCACGCCCTATCCACTTCAATTCCTCGGCGCTAGTTCAAAAGTTCCGCTATCGCGCGAAATCACCGCGAAAACCGCTGTTGCGCGGCGGAAACACTCGTTCCGCTGCGCCAGTTGCCCCGTAATCGACATGATAGTATGGGTCGTTCTCTCGGCGCATATCCGAATTCAATTTGTGGAGGGTTCGATCCGAATGGCGCACCCGCGCGTTCTGCCCAGCCTTGTTTTGTTCGCCGCCGCTTCTCTTTTCCCCATCCAAGCTTTCTCGCAAGCCAAATCCAAGCCCGCCCCCGCGCCGCCTCCCGCCGCCGCTCCTGCGCCCGTGTCCGCCGACGCCGCTATTTTCCAGCTGCAATCCGAAGCGCTCTCCTGGCTTCAAGGCCTGGTCCGCATCAACACCTCGAATCCTCCGGGCAACGAAATCGTCGCCGCGAAATACATCGCCGACATCCTTCAGAAAAACGGCATTCCGTCCGAAATTTTCGAAAGCACTCCCGGCCGCGGCTTCCTCGTCGCGCGTCTTTCCGCTTCCGCCGTCCCCGATCCATCGCGCGCTCTGCTCCTGATGGCGCACCTCGATACAGTCGGCGTCGATAAATCGAAATGGACGGTCGATCCCTTCGGCGGCGTTGTAAAAGACGGCACCATCTACGGCCGCGGCGTTCTTGACGACAAAGGTCCGCTCGTCGCCAACCTCGCCGCTTTCGTCGCGCTGAAGCGCACCGCGGCACGGCTGAATCGCGACGTGATTTTTCTCGCTGAAGCCGATGAAGAAGACGGTGGCGAGTTCGGCATGAAATTCGCCGTCGAACAGCACTGGGACAAAATTGCGTGCGGCTTTTCGATCAACGAAGGCGGCGAAACCGTCTTGAAAGATGGAAAAGTTTGGTACGTCGGCATTCAAGCCGCCGAAAAAGTCGCCAGCAACGTGAGCGTTATCGCCACCGGCACCGCAGGCCACGCTTCGATGCCCACCAAGAACAACGCCGTCGTCCATCTCAGCGACGCGATCGCGAAACTCGGCGAGTGGCAGGCGCCCGTTCAGTTCACCGCCGTTACGCGCGCGTATTTCGAGGGCCTCGCCGCCGTCGAAGATAGCGAAACGGCAAAGTGGATCCAGTCGCTCGAGTCCCCCGACCGTGGCGATCACGCTGCACGCTATCTCTCCAACACAAACCCTTTTTGGAACGCGATGCTGCACGACACCGTCACACCCACCATGCTCCAGGCCGGCATCCGCGTGAACGTGATTCCTTCCGAGGCGCGCGGCAATCTCAACATCCGCCAGATTCCCGGCAATCAGATCAACGACCTTATAACCACGCTCACCAAAGTCGTCAACGATCCGCAGGTCCGCCTCGAACTGCAACCGGGCAGTCGCGAAGCTTCACCGAACTCCTCGCTCGATAGCGAACTCTACAGAGCTATCGTAAAAGCCACTTCCCAGTCGTTCCCCGGCGCCAACGCGATCCCGATGATGTCGCCCTGGGCCACGGATTCCGACCGGCTCCGTCTCCGCAACGTTCAGGCGTACGGCGTAATTCCTTTTCCTCTCGTTGAATCCGATTACGCGCGCATGCACTCCGACGACGAACAAATTCCCGTCGAATCTTTCAACAAAGGAATCGCGTTTCTTTATACAATTGTGAGCGGCTTTTCGGTGGCCCAATAACAGTGACCCAAATTCGACGCGCTAAAATCGTCTGTACTCTCGGCCCTTCCACTTCCTCCTACGACATGATTGATAAGCTGGTTCGGGTCGGGATGGATGTGGCTCGCCTCAATTTTTCGCACGGCACCAATGAAGATCGTGCGCGCCTGGTGAGCTTTCTCCGGAAGGCTTCGAAAAAATATCAGAAGCCCATTGCCGTTCTCGCCGACTTGCAGGGTCCGAAGATCCGTACCGGCGCGCTCACCGCTCCCACCGGCGTCCACCTTCGCTTTGGTCAGAAGTTCACCATCACCACCAAGCCGCTCGTCGGCACCGAGCAAGGCGTCAGCACCACTTTTAAAGAATTGCCGGAGTCGGTCAAAAAAGGTGACCGCATTCTCCTCAGCGACGGCCAGATCTCCCTCCGCGTTCTCTCCGCACGCGGCACCGAAGTCATCACCCAGGTCGAAAACGGCGGACGCCTCGGCCAGCATCAGGGCATCAATCTTCCCGGCGTGAAGCTGAAGATTCCCTCGCTCACTCCGAAAGATCGCAAAGACCTCATCTCCGCTCTCGAAATCGGCGCCAACTACATCGCCCTTAGTTTCGTTCGTACTGCCAACGATGTTCGCGCCGCCAAAGCCGCCATCGCCCGCGCCGGTAAGAACGTCCCGGTCATCGCCAAACTGGAAAAGCCCGAAGCCATCGACAACCTCGACGCGATTCTCGAAGTCACCGATGGCGTCATGGTCGCTCGCGGCGACCTCGGCGTCGAAATGAATCCGGAAAAAGTTCCCGTCGTGCAGAAGATGATCATCCTGAAAGCGCGCAACGCGCTGATCCCCGTGATTACCGCGACGCAGATGCTCGATTCGATGGAAAAAAATCCGCGCCCCACGCGCGCTGAAGCTTCAGACGTCGCGAACGCCATCTTCGACGGCAGCGACGCGCTCATGCTCTCCGGCGAAACCGCTGCGGGCCTCTATCCTCTCGAAGCCGTCTCAATGATGGATCGCATCATCCGCGAAGCTGAAGCCAGCGTCGCCGTGCTTCCTCGCCCGGAGCGCACCGGCAATCTGCAGATCAATGAAGCCATCGCCGAAGCGATCTGCCACGCCGCCGAAGAATTGCGCCTCCGCGTGATCGCCGTCTTTACCGAAACCGGTTCTTCCGCCGGCCTCGTTTCGAAGTATCGTCCGCGCGCGCCAATCGTCGCCTTTTCCGCCGTCCGCGAAACGCGCCGCCGCCTCGGCCTGTTCTGGGGCGTCCAGCCCCGCAGCATTCAGCGCTTCACCGACTTCGACCTGCTCACCAAAACCGCCGAAGCCCGCCTCCTCGAAGAAGGCCTGGTCAAAAAAGGCGACGTAGTCGGCCTGGTGGCCGGCACTCCCTTGGCCACCAGCGGCACAACGAACCTGATGCGCCTAATCCGTATCGGCGCCTCCTAGCCTTAGGCGCGCACCGCGCGCTGTAACATAGACTGTCAGTCTGTGCAGCGGCAATTCGCGCCCACCAAACCGCACCGCCTCATCTCCCAACGGTCCCCCCGCTAGTACCATTGGCATTCTTGCCCGTGTGCCTGTGACGTGCCTTCCCGCCTTTGACGTCATCCAGAGGCCGATTCATCGGCCGAAAGATCTCTCTTTGATCGCGCCATCACCGAGGTCCGCCACACACACCACGACGCAAACAGTCATTCCACGATTTCCCCACAGGCAGGCACGCAACCGCAAAAACTAATTCAACCAATTATCCGGCCGCGAAGCCGGCCGGTCCTGATGCTCCTTCACATACACCTCAAACTTCTTCTTCAGCCTCTTCCTCTTCCAGTCCGAAAAGTAATTCCTCGACCCATACATGTACGACCCGCGCCGTATATAGATGTAGCCCACCAGCATCCCGCCCAGGTGGCAGATGTGGCTCACCCCGTCCGACGCATCCAGCGTCCCGAAAAATTCAATCGCACCCAGCACGATCACCAGAATCCGCATCGACACCGTCACTGGCAGCGGAAATAAGTACACCTGCCGGTGCGGCATGATCACCGCCACCGCCAGCAACACGCCGTAGATCGCACCCGACGCGCCAATCGTCGGAATCAGCATTGAATCTTCGCTCCCGTGCCCGGTCCGGAACAGGAGCCACTTCACGCCGACCTCGACCAAACCCGCGCCCACGCCGCAAATCACGTAGTACGTGAAAAACTTTCGCGCGCCCCACGTATGTTCCAGCACCGCGCCAAACATCGCGAGGTACAGCAAGTTGAAAAGGATGTGCGGGATACTTCCGTGAAGAAAAAGGTAGGTAAAAAGCTGCCAGATCCAGCCGTGCAGCACCGCATAGGTGCTCAGGCCAAAAATATGCGCCCAGAAGTTCCAGCCTGCCGCGCCCCAGATCGTGTTCGAAAGCTTCTGTACCGTGAAAACCGCTATGCAAGTGATGCAGATCCACTTGATGGCCTTCGGAAAAAATCCGCTGATATCGAAGCGATATCCGCCGTAACCGCCACCGTAGCCGCGCGAAAAGGATCCCACGCGACAAGTGTAATTATTCGCCCCGCGCGAGTAAATAGCCTGTCCCGGCTTTACCGAGTCCCAAAATATCGGTAGTGCCCTGTAATGCTCCGCGCAAACAGCACGTCTTCCATCTTCGGCCCCGCACCGATGTTGTGTACGACCATGAAGCGCCCTGAAGGGGCTTTCCGGTCCACTACAATCCCAATGTGCCCCACCCCTCCGCCAAGATCCCACGTCACAAGCTCGCCCGGCACATAGTCCGCCGCGCTCGCCGTGATCGTCAGGTTCTCGCCTCTCCTTTCAAAAAATATGCGCAAGTTCGGCACGCGCCGGTGATCGATATTTGTGTCCGTGTGCGCCAGCATCCACCGCGAGTGATTGGGATACGCGCTGAAATGCGCCTCCATGTCCTCGTGCACGTCCTTCTGAAGATCGATCCCCAGCGCACGGTACGCGCGAATCACTTCATCCGTGCAAACGCCGGTGTCCGCCGGAACATCTCCACCCGGATACTGTATCCGTACGTAAGCGCCGTCATACCGCACCACATGCGTAGTGCGCTCGATCGCCGCATCCGAGAGTCGCCCCAGAAACTCACGTTGGGCCGCGGTTTCATTCCCGGCCTTCCACGGTCTCGCCGCGATAAACGATCCGCACGCCGCGAGCGCCAACCCGCACGCGAGCCCCACCGCAAGCCATCGAAACGCGAGCTTCCGCATTCGGAATTAGACACCGTTCCTGAAATTCCGGTCGAATCCACTCGATGAAGAAGTTACAACTCGAATCCCCGTGGTGGCCCGTTTCGTTGACTTACCCGGTACCCCTTCCTACAATGGCCCGAATGCCCGCGCGCGATTCCCTCATCGGACGCACTCTGTCCCACTATCGCATCCTGGATCGGCTAGGCAGCGGCGGCATGGGCATCGTGTACAAAGCCGAAGACACCCGCCTCCACCGCTTCGTAGCCCTTAAATTTCTTCCCGAAGTCGCCGCCGATCCCCACGCCCTTGCGCGCTTCGAACGCGAGGCCCAGGCCGCCTCCGCGCTCGATCACCCGAACATCTGCGTCATCCATGATTTCGTTGACGATGCCGGCCAAGTCTTCATCGCCATGGAATTTCTCGATGGCAGAACTCTCAAAGACCACATCTCCTCCCACGCTCTGAGCCTCGACGCCCTCGTCACCCTCGCCGTCGAAGTCTCCGACGCCCTCGACGCTGCCCACTCCAAAGGCATCGTCCATCGCGACATCAAGCCCGCCAACATTTTCCTCACCGAACGCGGCCATGCGAAAATTCTCGACTTCGGCCTCGCCAAAGTCGGCCAGGACTTCTCTTCTCCCGACCCTTCCGCCACGGTCGATGACGTTCTCACGCGCCCCGGCTCCGTCGTCGGCACCGTCGCTTACATGTCTCCCGAACAAACTCGCGGCGAACCCGTTGACCGCCGCTCCGATATTTTTTCCCTCGGCGCCGTTCTCTACGAGGCCGCCACCGGCCGCCGTCCGTTCGAAGGTCCGAGCGCCCTCGCCATCATGCACGAGATCGCCACCGCCACACCTCGAACGCCCGGGAGTTTGCGTCCCGGCCTCCCCGCCGCGCTTGATCGTTTGATCCTGCAATGTCTCGAAAAGGATCCGGCTCGCCGCCCCTCCCGCGCCTGTGAGGTCAACGCCGCTCTGAAGTCGATTGCCGCCCCGCCGTCATCTTCGCCCCCCGTCGCCACTCCGAAATTCGAGTCGCGCAAATCCATCGCCGTGATTCCCTTTCAGTTTCACGGCCACACTTCCGACGACGCGTTCCTCGCCACCGCTCTCGCCGACGCTGTGGCTAATCGTCTCGGCTCGTCTTCCGATCTCGTCGTCCGACCCACCAGCACCGTTATGAAATATGCACGCGGCTCCGCGGAATGGAATCAAGTCGGCTCCGAACTCAATGTCGATATGGTCGGCGAAGGCGCCATCCAGAAAATGGGCTCGCGCATTCGCGTCACCTTGCAGGTCTGGGGCCGCCACGATGCTCGCGTGCTTCACTCCTTCAAAGTCGATGGCGACATGAGCGACCTCTTCGATCTCCAAGACAAGTTGTCCGACTCCGTCTTCGACGGCCTCGTTCCACGCGCCCGCGAAAAATCCAGCGATTTCGCCAGTCCCATCGCGCGCCACCCGCTCGCCTTCGAACTCTACATGCGTGCGGTTGATCGCACGCTTTGCTACAGCAAAATCGAGTTGCTCGCCGCCGTCGAGATGCTCGATCGTGCGATTGAACTCGATCCGGGCTTCGCTGATGCCTGGGGCATTCTCGCCACGATCTGTAGCCAAATCGGAACGCATCTCGATCCCGATCCCAAGTGGATTCTCCGCGCCGAAGAAGCCGCTGCGCGTACGCTCGAGCTCGACCCAGTCAACTGCAACGCGCTCTGCGCGAAAGGCATGATTCTTTGGTCGCCTTTACGCGGTTTTCAGGTTCGGCCCGCGTTCCGCGCTTTCACAGCCGCTCTCGCCGTTAACCGCGGCCGCGAAACCGCTCGCGTTTACCGCGGCGGCGCTCTGTTTCACAGCGGCCTCCATGAACCCGCTGTGGCCGACTACAACGAGGCGATCCTCGTGAATCCGAAATACGCACTCGCCCACGCTTCACTGGGCTTTATCGCGCTGTACGATGGCGACTACCAAAGAGCCGCGCACCACAACCAGACGGCACTCAGTTTCGAGCCCGCGCTCGTCCACGCCAACGTCCAAGACACGCTTCCCGCGATCTACATGAATGATTTGGGAAAAGCTCGCGAAGTCCTCGCGCGCACGCGCCAGATGATTCCTACCGAACCGCAGCTTCTGAGCCTGGAAGGTCTGATTGTTGCTAAGGAAGGAAATTTCGCACGTGCAGAGCAGCTTGCCGACGAAGCCTGCTCCAGCACGCGCAGCGTTCTTCACTTCCACCACGCCATTCACTACGCCGCTGGCGTCTACGCCTTAAGCGGCAAGCCCGATAAAGCCGTCGCCGCCGTCCGCCGCTCCATCGAACTCGGCCTCCCCAATCACCGCGCCTTCGAGCGCGACGCTTTTCTCGCGCCCATTCACCGCCATCCCGATTTCCTGGCGCTGACGCGCGACCTCCGCCTCGACTACGATTCCTTCCGCAAGGAATTCGCCATCGAAGCTCCCCAATCCACCGCCTGACGCGCGACGAGCCGTACTTCAGCTTCGGCCCTCACCCTTCGCTGAGCGCACAGTCCACGGAACCATTCGACTCAACAAACCGTCGCGAAGCACGAGCGTGTGGAAAAGCACCGCACTCATGTGCGCAAGAAACGTCAGGAAGAGCGCATAAGCAAGGATCGTGTGCGTTCTGCGCAGCGTCGCGTAAAGCTCGGGCCTCGGGGAAAGGATTGGAGGCAGATGAACCGATCCGAACATCACGATCGGGTAGTGCCCCGCCGACAGCATCGCCCAGCCCACCAGCGGCAGCGCGATGAAAAGCGTGTAGAGCAGCATCTCGGACAACTTCACCACCACGCGCTCCGATGGCGCCACTGACGCCGGCAACGGCGGAGCCTTGGTCAGTAACCGCGTGATGAGCCGGATCGCCGCCAGAATCAGAATCGCGATGCCCAGCGGACGGTGAATTGCCACCAGCGTGTGGTAGTCCCCCAAACTCGACACCATCGACACGCCAATGAACAGCATGGCCACGAGCAACGCAGCCATCAGCCAGTGCAGAATGCGCGACAGAAATGCGAATTGCCCGGGATTCGACGTAGTGGACATGGCTATTTCTGGACCTCCGCTGTCGAAACGGCGCTCGGGCTCTTTTTCTCGCCCTCGCGCCGGGTGAAGGATTGCGAATACGCCGCCGAGCGCGCGCTCAACAGCGGATCGTCTGACGGCGATATTCCGTCAGGTAGCACCAGCGGATCGAAATTAATATCGCGCGTAGGGCTGGTGTCCTCGCTCTCGATCGTGTCGATCGTTATGGTTCCCACGTCGATCTGCTGCCTGTCCGAAGGCCACATGGTCGCCGCCTCCGCAGTCGGATCTCCCGGCTGGCCCACGGTGAGAATCAAATGCCAACGAAGCGGCCCTGAATGCAGTTGCGCGATCAGCGCGTCGAATAAATAATTTTTGTCCGTTGTCGCGGCATTCTCCGTCACGACGGTTTGATCCGGCTTGAGCCACCACCGAACTGGAGTCGACTCGCCCTTCGCGTTAACGAAACGAAACGCGTTCAGGCCGAAGTATGGGCTGTCCGAAAACCCCGACGAGGGCGCATGACTGCCCAGCACCTTGAACGCAGCCGCCGTCTCCGGGTGCTTGCCCAGAAAAGCGCCCATGGCCGCGCCATCCACTTTCCCGGTGCTCGGATCGGGCGAACTTACGATCAGGAAATCGTGAAACGCTTCCGGCGTGTTCACCACAAAAACAGGAATGTTGACCATCGCCGTGCGCCACTCTTCGCCATTCGGTGTTTTCAAAAGAAGCGCCAGGCTTCGCACAGTCTGCGGCGTGTCTGCGGCATACGGCTGTCCGCCCGCCAGCGCAAACCGCCCAATCACCGGCACGCGGCCGGGATTGAAGACTTGAGCCTTGGACAATGACTGCCCCTGCCCGTTGCTTTCGAAAAAGCCGGTCACGCAAACTCCCTTCGCGTGATTCCGGCGAAATCCGGGATGCACTCCGTCCACGTGCTCAAACGTATTGATCATCGTCGCGGGAGTAAGCGCGTGCGGCGTGAACCATCCGCCCGCATATAAAAAGAGCGCCGCAACCACAGCGACCACTAGGCCGATCGACGCAAGCCGCGAGAGCACCATCGCGCTTGGAGCCGGAAGCGGGTTGGAAACCTGATTCGATTCGCTGCCATCCATATGGCCTCCTAATCTGAACTATGCGGGCTCCGGTTAAGAGAATCTGAACCGGATCATTTTTTCAATGGCGCCGAACTGAAGAAATTGCTTCGCCGCCTGCATTAAGTGGAGTTCGTTCCAATCGTCGTCGCGCGTCCGCTAATCTATTACCGACCCTTCCAGCTTTCAAGCCTTCAGCGAATTTCTCAACCGCACAGCCTTTCGGTGGCTATGGGAGACCTGAGGGCCGCATCCCCGCTGGAGTCGAATCGCGGCTCACCTGCCAATCACCTGCGTTACACTACGCTCGTAATGTCTTCGACTGCGCAAATCACGCCCGACACACCACCGCCCGCTCCGCCGCGCAAAATTTCAGGCCTCGCCGGGGCGCTGCTCGGCATCCTCACCACGCTCGCAATCATCGCCCTGGGAGTCTGGCTCGTCGCCGGTGTTCACCTACTCGATCTTTTCCGCTTCATGCGCAACGGAACCACGTTCCGCGTCGACCAACCCACCGTCGTCCGCCAAATTCAGCAGCTCCAGCGCCTCGAAACCGTCCGGTACAGTATGGACAAAATTATTTCCGGCGAGCACGACAATCCGTATCTCCCTCAATTTCTCGCCGGCGACAAGCTGCTCCTCGTCGTCCACGGCGAAGTCATCGGCGGCATCGATCTCTCGAAACTTCAGACCACGGACGTCGCCATTCACGGCCGCGACATCACCGTGCACCTTCCGCCCTCCGAAATCTTTAGCACGCGCCTCGACAACGAGAAGACGCGAGTTTTCTCCCGCGACACGGGCCTTTTCACTTCGCCCGATCCGAATCTCGAAAGCCAGGTTCGTGAGGAAGCGGAACGCGAGCTACAACAAGCGTCCCTGCAAGATGGAATCCTGAAGACCGCCGATCAAAACGCCCAAGCCACAATAGCCAGCCTGCTGAAAGGCCTGGGCTTCACCAACGTCACCCTGGATTAGCCTCCGCACCCCAGCGCCAACACCAAGCACCCACGCCACCACCACCCAAAACTCTCCGTGCTCTCAGCCTCTGTCGGTTTTCTCTGTGAAATGTTTTGCCGTTGCCGTTCTTCAGTTGTTCAGTTTCTTCCGCGCCGAAACAAACAACGACGACGCCAGCAACACAAACAACACCACAGCCACAGTGTAAGAATGGCTGAACCCCGGTATCTTATCGCCTAGCGCAAACATCCCAGCAGGCCAGGGTAAATGCAGAATGGCCGCGAGCCAGTGCGGAACCTTCGTACTCAGAATTGGATCTTGCAGCAACGTAAACACGATCGCCAGCAATCCAAACACGCCGCCCGCCGCGATCAATCCGCTCGCATACAGCGATCCCGGACTCACCTCGTTTTCAGCTTCGCTTTTCTTCTCAGCGCCCTGCTCCGCCAACCACCTCACCAGGCCGCCGGCAAACATCGCCATCGTCGTCGCAATGGAAAGGTACGACCCCACCGCGAACGGCAGAGACCTCACGCCCAGCAGCTCAATCGCAATCACCAGGAACACGCCCAGGAAAACCAGCCGCCACGGCAGCCGCTGGTTCAAAATCCCGCTGATCACCGTCGCCATCAATCGCGCCTGCGGCGCCGCCGCCTGGTCGCTGCCGATGCCCTGCACCCATTGCACATCGATCTCTTTGGTCGCCGGATCGTACAAGTACTTTCCGTCCGGAATTTCGTGCGATCCCAGCGCATTCACCAGAATGTACGTTTTACCTTCATAAACGTAATCGCGCTGCTGCACGTCCACGCCCGGATTCAGATGATCGATGTCGAGCGCGATTTGCACCGGTTTATATTTCGCCAGCCCAATGTTCATCAATATCAACGTTCCGCCGATTGCGAACGAGGAAACCATTACTCCTATCACGAGTGCCACTTGCTGCCAGTACGGGGTCGCCCCCACCAGATACCCGGTCTTCAAATCCTGCGACGTCGCTCCGGCAATCGCCGAAGCGATGCAAACCACGCCGCCGATCGTCAATGCCAGCACCTGATGCGCCGTCGAAGTCCAGTGAATCACCAGAAACACGGCGCATGTCGCCATAAGCGTCGCGATCGTCATGCCGCTGATCGGGTTCGACGAATTTCCAATCAATCCGCTGATCCGCGACGCAACCGTCACGAACAAAAATCCAAACACCACCACGAAAATTGCGGCAAGAAAATCCGAAAACCCGCTCGTCATCGCGCCCGGTATCGGCTTGAACTTCAGCAGCGCCCACATCATCGCTACGATTACCGCCGAACCAACCACCACCACGCGCATCGACATATCGCGTTCCGTTCGCTTCGCTTCCGTCAGCGTCGCTTGTTTGGAGCGAATATCCCCGATGCCGGCGACGAGTGCCGAATAGATCGTCGGCATCGTCTTCACCAACGTGATTAATCCGGAAGCCGCCACCGCTCCGGCGCCCATGGGACGTATATAGCTGCCCCACAAATCCTGCGGCGACATCTGCCCAATCGGAATCGTCGAGGGGTACAACGCCACATTACCCGACAGTGACCCGAAAAATTTGATCGCCGGCATGATCACCAGCCACGAAATCACGCCGCCCGCAAACAACGTTCCTGAGACTCGCGGGCCGATGATGTATCCCACGCCCAAATATTCCGAAGTGATGTTCGCGCGAAACGAGGCTCCGGGTAGCCACGTCGGTTGGTAATCCGGCTGCTCCGGCCACATTCCCATCGTCTTCATCGCAAACGTATAGATTCCGCCGATCCCCAATCCCAAGAACACGCGTCCCGCAAATGATCCGCCGCGCTCGCCCGCCACCAGCACGTCCGCGCACGCCGTGCCTTCGGGAAACGTGAGGTTCCCGTGCTCCTTCACGATCAGTTGCCGCCTGAGCGGAATCATGAACAGCACGCCGAGCCATCCGCCCATCAGGGCCAGAAAGAAAATCCGCCAGTACTCCGCGTTGAGCGAAAATCCCAGAAAGATCAGCGCAGGAATCGAAAAAATCACGCCCGCCGCCACACTCTCACCCGCCGATCCCGTCGTTTGCACGATGTTGTTTTCGAGAATCGTCGAACGCCCAAACGCGCGCAGGATGCTGATCGAAAGCACCGCGATCGGAATCGACGCCGACACCGTCAGCCCCGCCCGGAGCCCCACGTACACCGAAACCGCGCCGAACAAAATTCCGAACAGCGATCCCAGAATCACCGCGCGCAGGCTAAACTCCGCGACCGTTTCCTCCGGTCCTACATACGGACGGAATTCCGCCGGCGGTGCCGTCGAGCTCCACTGTTTCGTCGCCATCGATTCTCCTGAATGCGGGCTCACGCGCACCCACGCGCCGCCTCGCCGCCTACCAGACGGCGCAACTTAACACCCCGCGCACAGTCGCGCAAGCGCGTCACCACTAGCAGTTCGTCTTGTCCGGGCAAGCTAGCCTTCAAGTGGGATAGCCGACCCGGCTGTCATCCGACGACTCACCAACGCTCCAACGCCACCCGACACCGACGGACCCGCACCGCAACGCGCAGCACCTGTAAAGGCCGGTCGCTTCAGCGACCGGTCAGCCTTGCTCCCACCGCACCTCCAGGTTTCAGGCTGCGCCACAAAGCAACCGTGGCATAGACAGTCGCTCGCGCCCCTCAGCGAGCCCGTTCATCCGACCAGGAAGAACGGTGTCTGTGACGTTGAGCTTCGCGGCAACGCGCGAAGCTCAACGTCATCCTCAAGCTTCCGCACCCACAGACAAAAAAAGACGGCGCAAACCTCGCGCCGCCTCGCCATCCTTATATATTGTCGCCGTGCCGTTATTCGTGCCGTAGCGCCGTCATAGGATCCACACGAGCCGCCCTTCTCGCCGGCACATAACACGCCACCAAGGCTACCAAGCACAGCACGCCCGCCACCGCCGCCAGCGTCGCCGGATCAAACGGGCTCACGTCGAAAAGCAGCGACTGCATTTCGCGCGTCAGCACCAGCGCCGCCGCAATTCCAATCGCAACTCCCGCCAAAGCCAGCTTCGCGCCCTGTCCTACGATCATCTCCAGCACGTCGCGCTCGAGCGCCCCCAGTGCCATGCGAATTCCAATTTCATTCGTGCGCTGCGTCACCGAATACGAAATCACGCCGAACACACCGACCGCCGCCAGCACCAGTGCGATCGCACCGAACATTCCAACCAGCGTGAGCGTGAACTTCGTCGAAGAAATCGCCATCGCGCTCACATCGTCCAGCGACCGCACCTTCATCACCGGCAGATCGCCATCGATCGCCGCCACTTCATGCGGAATCTGTGCCGCAAGAACCCGTGTGTCCCCACTCGAGCGAATTGCGATAAACTGCTCTCCGCCACTCGCGAACTGCCACCCATCGAAGTACAGCGCCGGCTTCGCCTCCGCGCTTGCCGGCGTATCCTTCACGTTTCCTATCACGCCCACGATCTCCATCGGCTTGTCATTGAAGGTCGTGATGTGCTTCCCCACCGCACCGTCCGCGAAATATCGCTTCGCAAAGGCCTCATTCACCAGAAGCACCGGCGGCGTCTTGTCGTTGTCTCCCGCCGTAAAAAACCGTCCTGCAATCAACGGCGTTCCGATCGCGCGGAAAAAGTCCGGCGACGCGAAATGGAATCGTGCCGATTGTCCTTTTCTGATCTCGTCCGGTTGTCCCACGATGTTGAATCCGAGATTTTCGTCATAGCCCGTCCACGGCAAATCCGACGACATGCCTACCCATTCAACGCCCGGAAGCGAGCGCAGTCTGTCCGCGAGCGCTCGATAGAACGCGATGAATTTCGGATCGTCGCCGTATCGCGCCCGCGGCACGTCCAATTCGAAGGTCAGCACATGCTCGGCCTGGAATCCCGCGTTCACTCGTTGCAGGTTGTAGAACGTCCGCGCCATCAACCCGGCACCGGCGAGCACCACCAGTGCGAGCGCAACTTCCGCCACCGCCAGCGCGTTGCGCAAACGCAGATGCCTCGCGCCCGCCGTCGCGTGGTCGCCTTC
>JBEKJW010000078.1:0-20162 GCA_050011035.1 Candidatus Acidiferrales bacterium | reverse complement strand
CGAATCTGCGAGAGAATCGTCGTCACTTCGCGCGCGCTGCCGAAATCCTTGCCCTTCATCAGTGGCCAAGCGTGGTCGCGCAGGATGTGCCAGCCTGTTTCGACGGTTTCGTAGCAGTAGTAGGGATCTTCGCCAACCGTCGCCTCGCCCCAGCCAATCACGCCGTCGACCTCGGCTTCGATCAGCACGATTCGACGCAGCGTCGATATTCCGAAGCTGGTCTGAAACGGCGCGATCAGCGGCATGTGAATTTCGCGAAGCGTCACTCGGTTCAGTCGCATTCTGTTTTTGACCCCAGTCCCTGATTCAGTCTTCGAATTGTTCCGGCCGGTATTGCGGCAGCCGCAGACCCGCGATCGATGCCGCCGGCTCGAGAACGTAATCCGTTGTCACCGACCGCCGCTCGAGTCCCGTGGCCACGTATCCGCCGTGCAAAAGCTTTTCGAACTGGCCGCGTATTTCTCGCTGCAGTTCGATCGCCGCGAGTTTGTCCACGCGGCGCGTGTTGCCGATGTCAGTCGGCACCGGCACAGTGCGGAACGGATGATTCGCCGGTGGAGGATCGTCCGCCAGAATATTTTTCACGCGGTCGGAATCGATCCACCATTCCGCCACCAACCGATCCGTCGGCATCGCTGCGTGCAGCGGGCTTTCCGTGATGCCATAGCAGTTCGGAATGAAGCGCCGCACTACTGCGCCCAGTCGCACGAGGTTAAAGTGCGCGTTCTTCAGCTCCAGCGGATCGAATGTCCACTCAACCAGCTTGAACCCGCGCTTCAGCGCATCCTGCCGCTGAAACAGTTTCAGACGCCGCCCCACGCCCTTGTTTTGGTATTCCGGCGCCACGCCGGTCATATGAGAGTGAATAAATGCCGAGCCGGCGCGCTCGCCAACCACCGCGAACGTGAAGCCTACTAAATTACGGCCGTCGAAGGCGCCCAGGACCTGGCCGCCCGTATGATGCGCCACCGCGAACATCGCCGATGGCACGGTGAGGTCGTTGCCCCAGAGTTGAATCTGGAGCTTCACGCACTCCTGATACTCGTTGAGGTTGTCACAGTGCCTTACTTCGATCTCGTCCGTCGAAATGTCCGCTCGTGAGGACACCAATCGCTCCGAAAAACTTTGCACCATTCTAATTTTGAAATCGGTGCAAACCTAGACAAGTTTGCGCTTTGAATTTGCCGGCGCGGCGACCGTGGTCCGCAATTCTTTCTTTGCGAGATTCCAAAGTTCTTCCATCCGCTCGCGCGGCACGTCCGCAAGGCGCGAGCCGCTTTTCTCGGCAGCAGCTTCCATCCACTCGAAGCGCCGTTTGAATTTAGCGTTCGCTTTCTTAAGGCTGACTTCCGGATCGATCTCGAGAAATCGTGCCAGGTTCACCGCCGCGAACAACAAGTCGCCCACTTCTTCCTCAACCCGTTTCGCTCGAGCCTTAGCGTCCCCGTTTTGCGCCGCATCGCCTTCGGACGGCAGCACCTCGTCGATCTCATTTAACTCTTCACGGATTTTCTCCGTGATGTCGCGCGCTCGCTCCCAATCAAACCGAATTCGCGCCGCCTTCCGCGTCATCTGATCTGCCTCCATCAACGCCGGCAGCGACCGCGACACGCCCGACAACACCGACTCCGCTTTCTTAGCTTCTTGATTCGCTCCGCCCTTTTCGGCGCGCTCTTCAGCTTTGATCTGTTCCCAGTTCTTCAGCACGGTCTTCGAGTCTTTGGCGCTCACATCGCCAAAAACATGCGGGTGCCGTCGCACCATCTTCGTGTGCACCGCTTCGATCACGTCCGCCATGGTGAACGCGCCCGTCTCTTCCGCCAGGATCGCGTGAAACACCACCTGCAGCAGCAGGTCGCCAAGCTCGGACGCGAAGTGCTCCGCGTCGCCCGCCTCCATCGCGTCGAGAGCCTCGTAAGTTTCCTCGATCAGGAATCGCCGGAGCGAAGCATGCGTCTGCTCTGCGTCCCACGGGCACCCGCCCGGCCCACGGAGCTTCGCTTGCAGCGCCACTAATTTCGCAAACCACTCCCCCGCCACTCGATCCCGCCGCGAAATTGGAATTTTCGGCCCACGCGCCCGCGTGCGATTCGATCGAGCCACATTCTTCCCCTGTTTTTTCTTCACCGAAGCAATCTACCGTTCGGCGTCACCGGTGTCGAGACCGCCCTGAAGGAAGGTTCGCCGAAGAACGCCCTCGAAGCGTTCCCAACAAAAAAAAGAACGAGCCCCTCGCGAGGCTCGTTCGGAATGCTTCCCCGTACTCAGTCAGCGCTTACTGCGGTTTGGCTGTGCCGTTGGCGACCGAGTCTTGGAACAGCTTGCGAAGTTGACGCTGGGCGTCGCGCGAGGCCTTTTCCTGCTCGCGACCGAGTTCGCCTTGCTTCTCGCCGAGTTCACCCTGCTTTTCGCCGAGCTTGCCCTGAAGCTCGCCCAGTTTGCCTGCACTTTCACCGGAGAGCGCTTCGGCTTCGCCGATCTTGGCCTGGATATCGCCGAGCTGCTCTTGAATTTGCGCGAGCGCCTCGGAGTTGATTTTCTTGCTCATCGCTTCCGATTCGGCCTGAAGCTTCGCGAGAGTCTCTTCCATGTTGGGCGAATTGGCGTTCAGTTGCGCGAGCGCAGCATCAAGATTGGCCTGCGCCTTGGCGATCGCCGCTTGATTCTCCGGCGTGTTGAGCTGCTTGAGCTCGGTGTTGAGCCGATCCATTTCCTTCGAAACGTCGGGCAGATTCGCGAAGCGCTCGCTCTGGAGCTCGCCCAGTTTGGATTGCTGGTCGCCGAGGACTTCCTGCTGCTTGCCCAATTCCTCCTGCTGCTTGCCAAGCTCATTCATCTTGTCGAAGGACTGCATGGCCTTCTGCACAGTCGCGGGATCGGTGATCACATACTCCTTGCCGTTGAGCCGGAACCAGATGAAGTGATCGCCATACCTGCCGCGGAGTTCCTGAGCGGCAGAGTTATCGCCGTCATTGATGATCGAGATGTTTTCGGGCCCGGCGATGACGCTGTAAGACATCTTTCCGGAGACGATCACGTACGAGTCGGCGTGCTCGTCGGTGCGAATGATGGTGGTCGAGCCCTCTTGAAATGGCTCGACGTTAATTTTCGTGATGGCCTTCACATCGACGCTGACCGGTGGCATGGGCGGCATCGGCTCCACGTGAATCGCGACTGGCGCATCTACGTGGATGTTCGGCGCGGCGTAGACCGTAACGGGCACGGACGGTGCCCTCGGCTGCTGCGGCGGAACGGCGTAGACATACGCTCGCGGCGCCGGGACTGCTGCGTACGGCGCAACGACTATGGCGTGAGGCGCAGGCATCGCGCTTGGCGCCTTCGGTGATGGGGGATACGGCATCACGAGGATCGCGTGCGGCGCGGGCGACGGCGTTGCATCGGCTTCCGACGCATCGGAGTTCTGAGCTGCCGCCGGCGGCGCGCTAGACGGATTCGGACTCGCGGTGCTCTGCGCAGGTGGCGCAGTCTTCGCATCCTGATCGAGATAAATCTTTTCAAACCGGGGCGTGAATGCCGACGCGAGGCAAACGATCGGCACGAAGGTCGCGACGATCGCCACCACGGCGGATCTCTTCAGTGTCATTTCCGACTCTCCCTTCCAACGTAGTATTCGTTCCATTCGTTTTTCGGCTTGCCCCGAAGCCGCCATGGAAACGCCTTGCCACCGCACACGGCCTGGCGCCGATTGCAGCGCCGTCAAAAATCCAAGCAAAGTTTCAGCGTACTGCTCGCGGTCGATGCCCGACGCGAGTGCTGATTCGTCGCTGGCCTGCTCGGCGAGTTTCGATAGTTCTCGGTCGAGCCACCAGCTCAGCGGGCTGAACCAGAAAATCGCGCGATGAACCAGCGAAACGCGCTCGGCGAGCGCGTCACGGCGCGCCACGTGCGAAAGCTCATGCAGCAACACCGAATCGAGCTGCGCATCCGTCCACGAGGTCCAATCGGGGGGAAGCAGAACCGCCGGCTCGAGAACGCCAAACGTCACGGGCACGGTGAGGGCTGCGCTTTCAGCGAGCCGCGGCGATTCGCGGAGGTTCAATGCATCGGAGCACCGGTCGAGGTGTTCAATCGCGCGTCGCGACCGCACCGTTTTCGCCCGCTTCGCGAGACGCGAACCAAGGACAATTCCCGTCAGCATCCGCGCGGCGAGGCACACAAGCCCCGCGAGATACACGATCGCCATCGTTCGCGTGAATGTCACTTCGCTCTTGAGGCGCTCGGTCAGCCGCTGAACAAGCCGCGTGATCAGTCCTGCCTTCGCAACTTTAGCCTCATGAGCGTGCGCATCACTTCCAACTACGTTCAACGTGTTCGCCGCGTTTAGCGCATTCACCGAGTTTCCGTCTAGGTGCGAAATCGATCGTGTCAGCCGCGCCGCTCTCGCCAAGCGATCGGGAGCTTCCACAATCTGCTGCCCCGCTCGCACCTGCGCCATCTCGGCAGCCTGCGTATGTTCAAACCGCCCGGTAAACATCGGCGCCAGCACCGGCCGCAGTGCTTCGCTGACAACCGGCGATTTATCGATCAGCGGCACAGCAACAGGAATCGAGGGCACAAGAAAACTGAGCAGCGGCATCGCCACCGCCACGCCAAGAACGCCACGCCACACCGCGAGCCTGGCTGTGGTCCCCGAAATTTTTAGGGCCGCGAGCGAAACGCCTGCCGCGCCCGCGACCACCAACGTGCGGATCGCCGGCTCCGCCACGCGTGCCAGATACGACGCTGCCGGACCAAATTCCAGGTGCGAGTTCATGCCTTCCCTTCCTTGCGCGCGGAGATTTTGCGCGCCAGCCGGTCGAGGTCTTTTTTGTCGATCACTTCGTTGTCCACCATCCCAAGCATCAGCTGCTCCACCGAGCCGCCGCAGAAGCGGTCGATGATGTGTTTCACCGCGCGGACGGCCACATTCTGCGCCGGCTCGGCCGCGCGATAGATAAATGTGCGGCCTTCTACTTCGTGCTTCACGTAGCCTTTCTCTTCGAGCCGCCGCAGCACGGTCCGGATCGTCGATTCCTTCATCGGCCGCTCCGCCGCCAGCCCCTCTCGGCATTGCTCGGCCGAAACCGGCCCGTTCGCCCAGACGTAGTCCATTACAGCCTGTTCGACCTCGCCCAGGTTCTTGGGTTTCGCTTTGTGTGTGTTTGTCATTGTAACGCTACACGTTGTAACAGTAGGTCAGACGCGTGTCAAGAAAAATTGTTAGCACGAGCGTGATCGAGGTGAGCTTGGAGCTCGGCGAACGTTGGTGGCGCGCACCCGGAATGGCGCTGGTGCGTGATAGACTGAGGTTCACATCCCACATTTAGAACACGAGGAACGCTGTGTCTGACTCCAAGCAGGAAGAAACGTTCAAGGTCATAGACCGCCGGCATTTTACCGGTGAGGGTGAAGTGCGCCCCGAAGCCGCTGAACTCGACCGCCAGGAGCGCGAAGAAGCAGCCAAGCGCGCCGCCGCGCAGCCAGCTCCAAAACCGCAGCCGGCGCCAGCGGCCTCCTCAGAAAAGAGCGCCGGTCCGTCCCTGGTTCCCTCGCCCGAAGCAACGCCAGCCGAGAGCGAAGCCGACGACAGCGAGCCCGCCGAACCGCTGAGCCCGTCTTCGCGCAGCTTCCAATTGCTTATCGATTTTCTGACGCGCAACGCAGCCGCGATGCTCGGCGGCATGGCCGACCCGCGTACGGGCCAGCCGTTCGTCGACCTCGAAGGCGCGCGCGAAATGATCGACATGATCGACGCGCTAAAAGAAAAGACCGCCGGCAACCTTTCGAAGGAAGAGGAGTCGTTGCTCGCCGAAGTCCTCGGCAGCCTGAAGCTGACTTTTATGGACATCCAACGCGCCGCGGCCGAAGCGATGATGAAGAAAGCCGGCAAGGGTAAGCCGTAAACGCACGGTCGCTAACATTGGCGTAGATTTCTATAGTTGAACGCGGTGCGAATCGCGCACGTACGCTCCGGCATCCCACCACGAAATGGACCCACTGGTTCTCACAGTTCTCGGCTCCGGCACATCCATGGGCGTTCCCACGCTCGGCTGCCACTGCGCCGTCTGCGATTCGGCCGACCCGCACGACAAGCGCACTCGCCCCTCCGTGCTGTTGTCCTACAATGGCCGCAACGTCGTGATCGACACCACGCCGGATTTCCGCCAGCAGGCCATGCGCGAGAAAATCGACCGCCTCGATGCCGTGATCTACACGCACAGCCACGCCGACCACATTCTCGGCCTCGACGACATCCGGCCATTCAATCTGAAGCAGCGCGCGCTGATTCCGATTTACTCCACGGCGCGCACGCAAGAGACGCTCCGTCGACAATTCGCCTACATTTTTGACGAAGGCCCGACCGAGAGTTCCCTTCCCGGCGTCGAGCTGAAGACCATCGACGGACCCTTCGAGCTTTTTGGGTTGACTTTCACGCCGGTCCCAGCGAACCACGGCTCGTCGCCCGTCCTCGGCTTTCGATTTGCGAAAGCAGCCTACCTCACCGACTTCAGCACGGTACCGGACTCCTCGAAGCCGCTCCTGCGAGGACTCGACCTTTTCATATTGGACGCGCTGCGCTACCGCCCGCACCCCACGCACTCGAATGTCGAACAGTCACTCGCGCTCGTTGCCGACGTAAAGCCGAAGCAGGCGTACTTCACGCATATCTGCCACGACCTCGGCCATGAAGAAGCCAACGCCAAGCTGCCTCCGAACGTGAAACTCGCTCACGACGGATTGAAACTCGAGGTGGCGCTCTGATGGCTCTCGCGATTTTTCATTCGCCCGACGAGTGGATCGCACAGTTTGGCGCCGAACGCATCGACACGTCCGTCACCGTCGGCAATTTCGATGGCGTTCACCTCGGTCACCAGAAAATCCTGCGCGCTGTCGTGGAAAGGGCGCAGGGCTGCCGCCTCAAGAGTGCAGTCATCACCTTCGATCCGCACCCGGCGAAGGTGCTGAAGCCCGACGTTGCTCCGACCATGCTCGAAACCATCGAGCAGCGCTGCCAGCATTTCGTAGAGCTTGGCGTCGAAGCGGTTTTGATTTTGAAGTTCGACCTCTCGCTCGCCGCCGTCAGCGCCGAGGATTTCGTGAAGCGCTATCTCGTCCACACGCTGCGCGCACGGGAAATCTTCGTCGGCGCAAACTTCCGTTTCGGGCAGAAGCAGCGCGGGAATGTCGCGATGCTCCAGACGCTCGGCGCCCAAGACGGATTCGAAGTGAACATCGTCGAGCCAAAGACGCTCGATGGCGAGATCGTCTCCAGCTCAAACATCCGCAAAGCGTTGCGCGAAGGGAAAGTAGGTGAGGCCGAGCGCATGTTGGGCCGTCCATTCGCACTCGCCGGCGAAATCGTTTCCGGCACCGGCATGGGACGCAAACTGATCGTCCCGACGCTGAATCTCAAAACGCCGCAGGAAACGCTGCCCAAGAACGGCGTGTACGTCACGGCAACCACTGTCGGCGGCATTTCCTACGGCTCGGTCACAAATATCGGCGTCCGTCCCACTTTCGACGGCCGGAAACTCGCCATCGAGTCCTATCTCTTCGGATTTTCTGACTTTGTGACCAGCGGCCCACTCGAAGTAAAATTCCTTGCACGCCTCCGCGACGAGCAGAAGTTCGCCGGGCCCGACGCGTTAAAGGCCCAGGTCTTGCAGGATATCGAGCGAGCCCAGGTCCTTTATTCAGAGTTGCAGGCGAAGTAAGCTCGGAGCACAGCACGCGGGAAACTCAAATGGAAAATAAAGACGTCGCCAGGATTCTGCGCGAAACCGCCCAGCTCCTCGAAATCGACGGCGCAATCGTCGGCCGCTATCGCAGCTACGAAAAAGTCGCGGAACTCCTCTACAGCATTCCCGATCGCATCGAAGAACTCGCCAAAGACGACGCGAAGCTGAAGGCTCTTCCCGGCGTGGGAGACGGAATGGCGGCCCACATCCGCGAAATTCTCGCTACCGGCGACTACGAGTTGCGCACGCGCCTCCTGAAGAAATTCCCGATCACGCTCCTCGAACTGATGAACCTCCAGTCCCTCGGCCCCAAGAAAGTCGCGCTGCTTTGGAAAACCTTCCAGTGCGCGACGGTACAAGATCTGGAAAAGTTGGCGCGCGAAGGCAAATTGCGCGACATCGCCGGCTTTGGCGAGAAGAGCGAAGAAAACATCCTCAAAGCCACCGCGATCGCCAAAAAGTCCACGGGACGTTTTCTCGTAAGCCTCGCCGACGAAGAAGCCGCGAAGCTTTCCGCCTACATCAAAAAAGCCGGTGACGCCGTCGAATCGATTACGCCCGCCGGCTCGCTGCGCCGCGGCCGTGAATCCGTCGGCGACCTCGACTTGCTCGTCACCATGCGCCCCGGCAGCGATAAACAGAAGCATGTCGACCTGGTCTGCGGACACATTCTGAAATACCCCGGCATCGATCAAGTCCTCGCGCACGGCGAGAACAAAGTCAGCGTGCTTCTCGGCAACGGCTTGCAGGTCGACGTTCGGCTCCTCGAAAAAAACAGCTTCGGCGCTGCCCTTCTGTACTTCACCGGCTCGAAGGAACACAACGTTGTGCTTCGCGGCCGCGCGCGCGATATGGGTTGGACGCTCAACGAGTACGCGCTCACCACGCTCAAGGGCGGCAAGTTCGTCGCGGGCAAGACCGAAGAAGAAATCTACGCGAAGCTGAAGCTCGACTACATCGAGCCCGAGCTGCGCGAAAATACCGGCGAAATTGAAGCCGCCGAAAAGCACACGCTCCCGAAACTCATCACGCTCAAAGACATTCGCGGCGATCTTCAGATGCACACCACCGCCTCCGACGGACGCAACACGATCGAGGAAATGGGCCGCGCGGCGAAGGAACTTGGTCACGAGTACATCGCACTCACCGACCACTCGAAAGCCGTCACCGTCGCAAACGGAATGGACGAAAAGCGCACTCTCGAGCAGATCGCGAAAATTCGCGCGGCGCAGGAAAAAGTTCCCGGCATCCGCCTGCTCGCCGGAATCGAAGTCGACATCATGAAAAACGGCACGCTCGACCTCGCCGACGAAGTGCTCGCGCAGCTCGACGTTGTGGTCGCTTCGGTCCACAACAACATGAACATGCCCAGGGAAGCGATGACGGAGCGCATCCTCTCCGCCATCGAAAATCCCTACACCCAGATCATCGCGCATCCCACGGGCCGCCTTGTCCTGCGCCGCGAGCCTTTCGATTACGACATGGAAAAAATTCTCGACGCGGCAAAAAAATACGGCGTCGCGATGGAATGCAACGCGTATCCCGACCGCCTCGACCTGAAAGACGTCCACCTGCGCATGGCCAAAGATCGCGGCGTAAAAATCGTCATCTCCACCGACTCCCACACCGCCGCCAACTTGAAGTACATGAAGTACGGCGTGACCACAGCCCGGCGCGGCTGGCTCACCAAGTCCGATGTGATCAACTCGCTGCCCGTTGACGCCTTCCTGGCCGCTTTGCGTCCCAAACCCGGCGCAGCGACGACCCCAAAGAACAATGCCGCAAATGGCAAGAAGAAGTCGGCCAAGGGAAAGGGTGCTTAGCGCAGGGGGCGGCCATCACGGAACATTTTTGAAGCAATCTCCGTAACTTAGTTAACGGCGGACGCGGACGGAGCAGCCGCTGAGTACGACGCCGAACGAAAACGAGGAGTTACCAACACATGATCCGACACCTTTTCGCGGGACTGGCCCTGACTGGCATCGCCGCTCTCACGCTCGCCGCTTCCCCTGTGCGCGCTGACGAATGGAGCAAGTCCTACCCGATCAACGGCCGCGCCAACCTAACCGTATCCACCGGCGACGGCGACGTGATCGTGACCGGCTCAAACAAGACCACCATCGATGCACGCGTCACCGCCACCGGGTACAAGCTCGGTCCCAACGATGTGCAGATCGTCGAAAGCCAGAATGGCAACAACGTGACAATCGAAATCAAATTCCCGCACATGAACTGGAACTGGGGCGGCCACCGCAACTTGAAAGTCGAACTGCAGGTTCCCAGCGATCTCGACATGAACCTGCGCACCAGCGATGGCAACATCACCGCTGACAACGTCGCGGGGAGCATGAGCTTCGACTCGGGCGACGGCAACGTCGTCGCGACGAAAGTTCACGGCACCGTGAAGATGCACACCGGCGACGGCAACATGTCCGGCACAGGTTTTGACGGATCACTCGAAGCTGCCACCGGCGACGGCAACGTGCACATCGAAGGCCGCTTCGACACGCTCGACGTCAAGTCCGGCGACGGCAACATCGACGCCCAGGCCAACCCCGGCTCGAAGGTCGCGTCGAATTGGAATGTTCACTCGGGCGATGGCCGCATTACGTTGCGTGTTCCTGGCGACTTGAACGCGAATCTCGACGTTCACACCGGCGACGGCAGCATTTCAGCCGACGTTCCAGTGACGGTCTCCGGCACGATCAGCCACCAGTCGCTCCGCGGCAAGTTGAACGCCGGCGGCGGCACGCTCGCCGTTTCCACCGGCGATGGTTCGATCCACATCGAAAAGATCTGACCTCTCTCTCCTCGAAGAGGCGCGCTTTGCCATTTGAAAAGCGCGTCTCTTCGCCGGATTCCCCGCATTCAGTTTGCAAATCCTCTCCGCATCCGTCATCATTAATTGTTTGCTTGAAGACGTTCCCCGCAATGGGCGCGCCTGTCTAGAGCGTTCGGCCTGCAACGCAATCTGCAATCGCAAGTTTTGACCGAACCGAGCGCGGCGTTTCGAGCCGACCCGCCGGAATCACCTCGGCACAATTTCGTTTCAAACACTTGGGGGGGAATGAATGCGTAGGCCCGTGAATATTGCTCCGCCGAAAGGGAAGCTGGGTATCCTGACGCCGGGAATGGGCGCCGTTGCCACCACTTTTATGGCCGGCGTGGAATTGGTGCGCCGCGGCCACTCGAAACCGGTGGGCTCGTTGACCCAGCTTGGCACCATCCGCCTCGGCAAGCGTACGGAAGGCAAATCGCCGAAGATCCAGGATTTCGTGAAGCTCGCGTCGCTGAACGACATCGTTTTCGGCGGCTGGGACGTATTTCCCGACAACGCGTATCAAGCCGCGGTGAAAGCCGGCGTGCTGGAGTCGAAAGATCTCGAGAAGGTTGCGAAGTTCCTCGCGAAGATCAAGCCGATGAAGGCTGTCTTCGATCAGAACTACGTCAAAAAGCTCAACGGCCCGCATGTCAAGAAGGGCAAAAACAAGTTCGATCTGGCGAACCAGCTCCGCGAAGACATCCGCGCATTCAAGAAGACCAACAAGCTCGACCGCGTCGTTATTGTATGGTGCGGCTCAACTGAAATTTTCCTGAAGGCTGAAGACGTTCACAAGACGCTGGCATCGTTTGAGAAGGGCATGAAGGAAAACCATCCAGCCATCGCGCCGTCGATGCTTTACGCCTACGCCGCCATCGCCGAAGGCGTTCCCTTCGCCAACGGCGCCCCGAACCTCACCGTCGACATTCCGGCGATCCAGGAATTTGCACACCAAAAGAACGTGCCCATCGGCGGCAAGGACTTCAAGACCGGTCAGACGTTCATGAAGACCGTCCTCGCGCCCGGCTTCAAGGCGCGCATGCTCGGCCTCGACGGTTGGTTCTCCACCAACATCCTTGGCAATCGCGACGGCGAAGTCCTCGACGACCCCGGCTCGTTTAAAACCAAGGAAGAATCGAAACTCGGCGCGCTCGAGTACATCCTGCAGCCGAAGCTGTATCCCGAGCTCTACGGCAAGTTCACTCACAAAGTCCGGATCAACTACTACCCGCCGCGCGGCGACAACAAAGAAGGCTGGGACAACATCGACATCTTCGGCTGGCTCGGCTATCCGATGCAGATCAAGGTCGACTTCCTCTGCCGCGACTCGATCCTCGCGGCGCCGATCGTTCTCGACCTCGCGCTCTTCTTCGATTTGGCGCAACGCGCGGGAATGCGCGGCATCCAGGAGTGGCTCAGTTTCTACTTCAAGTCGCCGATGTGCGCCGCCGAACTCTATCCGGAGCACGATCTGTTCATTCAGCTGATGAAGCTGAAGAACACGTTGCGTTGGATGATGGGCGAAGACCTCATCACCCATCTGGGCCAGGAATACTACGACTAACTCAACCGCATCGTCACGAAGCTGAATTCGAGAGGCCGCGCTGCGAGGCGCGGCCTTCTTGTTTCAGGAGTATCTCTAGATCGTCCGGATGAATAGCGGTGATCGTCGCGTCTTCCTGATCGATAAGTCCCTGGCTCACCAGCCGCACCAGCGTCTCTTCCATCGCGTACGATCCCTTCTTCTTCGAAATCGTAATTTCCTGGTGCAGATGCTGCAGCATGTTCAGGCGAATGTGCTGGCGCGCGCCGTAGCTGATCATCAACAGCTCTGACGCCGGCACTCGCCCACCGCCCTTCGCAGGCAACAAAATCTGCGTCAGCACCGCCGTAAGCGCCATCGCCAGTTCCTGCCGGATCGTGTTCTGCCGCTCCAGCGGAAACGAGTCCGAAATGCGCGCCACCGTCGACGCCACATCCGTCGTGTGGATCGTCGAGAAAACCAGGTGCCCCGTCTCGGCGGCCGCCACCGCAATCTGCATTGTCTCGGTATCCCGCATCTCGCCGACGACAATCACATCCGGTGCCTGCCGCAATGCCGCGCGCAGCGCCGTAGGAAAGTCCGGCGCATCGCTTCCAATCTCAATCTGCTCGACGATGCTGCGGACGTGCGTATGCTCGTACTCGATCGGATCTTCGATCGTTACAATGTGGCGCGCCTCGCGCCGGTTGATCTCGTTCACCAGCGCCGCCAGCGTCGTCGATTTCCCCGAGCCGGCCGGCCCGCCAATCAGCACAAGCCCGCGCCGCAAGTGCGAGAGCGCTTCCACCTGCGCGGGCAAACGCAATTCCGACAGGTGCGGGACCTTCGACGGCAGCGCGCGAATCGAAGCCGCCGCCTGCCCGCGTTCGCGATGCATGTTGATGCGGAATCGCCCGTGCCCGTCGATGCGGTAGGACGAATCGGAAATTTGGTGCTCGCGAAATTGCTGCAGCGCTCGCGACGTCAACACAGGCAGCACAAGGTCTTCGATTTCCGCCCCGTCGAGCGGCGTCGCTTCGATCGTTTTCACGGCGCCTTCAATCAGCATCGAAGCCGGCGCGCCCGGCACCAGCAACAAATCGCTGCCGCCGTCGGCAAGCAGGCGCGTGAGCCAACGGTCCACTTGCAGCGACTCGCCCAGCTCCTTCTTCCGTGCCTCCGACGCGTCATTCAGCTCGCGTACGATCTGGTCGAGTTCTTGCGAATCATTCATAAACTCCTCGCTCACGGCCTGCCCCTTAGATTCTCAAGGGTCGAACGTGGTTAGCATCATAATCCCAGTCGGCCACTAAAAATGAAAACGCCTTGGCTCTTCACCAAGGCGTCCTCACAGTTCTCGATTGTAGTTCCAGCCGCCGCTAGAACTGGTTCCACAAATACTGGTTGTACACCTCGTGGTGGTATTGCACCTCGGGTGCTTTCACAAACGTGCCCAGCAAACGCGAGCAACGATCCGCCGACGCCTGCTTCAGATCCGCAAAACGTTGCTTCACGTCCGCGTTGAGCAGCTTTGTGGTCCAGTCGGCCTTCGTGAAGTTGTCGAGCGCCGTATAAATGTTATCCGGCAGGTATCGCTCCGCCTGGCGCAAGTTCTTCAGCTTCGAAGTCTCACCATCGATGCCGGTCCTGAAGATCGAATAGAGCGCGAGATAAGGATTCGCGTCCGGCGCAACCGACCGGACTTCCACGCGCGAGCTCTTCTCGTTGCCGATCGGAATGCGGATCATCGAGCCGCGATCCACCGGCGAAGCCTTGATCTGGTTCGGCGCTTCGAAGTGCGGGTCAAGACGGCGGTACGAGTTCACGCTCGAGTTCAGAATCAGGCAGATGTCATTCGCGTGCGTAAGAATACGATCGATGAAGCTCCACCCGGGCTTGCTGAGCTTTTCCTCGCCCTTCGGATCCCAGAACAAATTCTTGCCGTTCTTGCTGATCGAAACGTTGGTGTGCATTCCGTTGCCGTTTACGCCCACCACCGGCTTCGGCAAAAAGCTCGCCGTCAAATCCATCTTCGTCGCGACCTGTCTACAAATCAGTTTGTAGAGCTGAATCTGGTCCGCGGCGGCCACTACTTCGCCGTAGCCGTAGTTAATTTCGAACTGCGACGGCGCGACTTCCGGGTGATCCTTTTCATTCTGAAAGCCCATCGCGCGCTGCACTTCGGCTGTCGTGTCAATGAATGTGCGCAGGTGATCGCCGGGCAGCGAGTGGTAGTAGCCGCCGGTGTTCACGTACTCGAATTTCCCGGTTTCGTTGTAACGTCGCTCGGCATCCGCTCCACGGAACAGGAACCCTTCGATTTCGTTCGCCGCATTCAGCGTGTAGCCTTCTTTCTTGTACAGCGCTTCGGAATAGCCCTTCAGAACGCCACGAATGTCCGCCGCGTAGGGCGAGCCGTCTTTATCGATCACGTGGCCGAAAACGAGAACCTTGCCCGACCCGAAAACGTCCGCCGGCGCCCAGTAAAACGCAGACCAATCCATCGCGAGGCGCAAATCGCTTTCGCGCTGCGCCGTAAAGCCTCGAATCGACGAGCCATCGAACGTCAGGTTGTCCCAGCTCTTGATCAGGAATTTTTTATCGTAATCCAGCATGTGCAACCGGCCTTCCAGGTCGCTGAACAGCACGGTCACGGCCTTGATTCGCTTTTCGTCGGTCAGATAGCGGAGGCGGCCTTCCTGAATCGTGTCGGCGGGTACCCGGCTCTTCCTTTGTTCCTTGGCTTCCAGGTTCAACTCTTCCAGCTCATCGTAAGAGAGCGTCAAAAACGAACGCAATTCGGTGGACATGATCCTCCTTGGAATGTCGCGCAGGTCGCCGCGGCGCGCGCCCCCGCGAATGGGCAGCGTCAACCGCTCAACGACTGGAAAGCCTATCGCGCACCGGGATGAGCGTCAAACGCCATTGTGGAAAATGCGGCGAGGAAAAACTTATCGCTCCGATTCAAGATTTTTATGGCTGCGGAGCCTTTTGGAACCTGCCGATCAGCTCGGCTTCCGCGAGAATGTGGCCTTTGATTGCAGCGTCGATCTGGGCGCGAGTGGCTTTGGGCTTGAGGCCCATGGGCTGATCGAGCGCGTAGAGCTTGAAAAAGTAATGGTGCGCCGCACCTTGCGACGGACAAGGTCCCCGCCACCGCGTCTTCGCATCCTCGTTCTTCCCCTGCTTCGATCCATCGGGAAGCACCGGTTTGTCTGGCGTGCTTTCTGGCAACTCGTGCGCGGTGGCTGGTAGGTCGTAGACGAGCCAGTGCACGATGACTTTCTTAGGGTTGTCGGGGTCGTCCACGATTAGGACGAAGGACTGGGTTTCCTTTGGAGCGTTCTTCCAGGAAAGTTCGGGCGAGACGTCGTCGCCAGCACACGAGTATTGGGTCGGAATCGTGCCGTCGGCTTCGAACGCGGAGCTGGTCAGCTCAAACTTCGCATGCGTGTTTTGGGAGGCTTGCGGCGACGAAGCCGAAGCGCCGAGGAGCGTGAGGAAAAGTGTGCCGGCGAGCTTTGCGCTATGAGAAACGGGCATGTGTGGGCTCCTGGTGGCAAGTGGGTCGTAGGCGTTTGATTCGCGGGGACTGGGTCTGGACCGGGGTCCGGTGCGCACACATTTTATTGGGGAGGGGTTAGGGCTGCGGAGTCAGAAATGACTCTCCCACCACGGAGTATCTTGATGGTCGCTGAACGAGCGCGGGAGAGTTCAACGCGCTCCGTCCAAAGTGGGCCGTTCCGCAGCGTGGAACGGGGCTGAAAGCGCCGCACGTCCTGTGCTACTGTTGGGCGTTTGCGAAAAGCGTCGCGGCGGACCCGCTGCGGCGAACACAGCCGGATATTGCTGTTACTCAGGGAGTTCCCGACCTATGAAGGCTTCGTACAACGGCGTTGCTGTACCCGCGCACGGCAAAGCCATTGAGTTTCATAACAACGCATTCAGCGTGCCCGATGCTCCGATCATCCCCTTTATCGAGGGCGATGGAACCGGGCGCGATATCTGGAAAGCATCGCAGCAGGTGTTCGACGCGGCGGTAGCGAAGGCGTATGGCGGGAAGCGCAAAGTGGCCTGGCTCGAGATTTTCGCGGGCGAGAAGGCCTACCGCCAGTTCAAAGAGTGGTTGCCCCAGGATTCTGTGGAAGCGATTCAGGCGTTCCGCATCGCGATCAAGGGTCCGCTGACGACGCCGGTAGGCGGCGGCATCCGTTCACTGAATGTGACGCTGCGCCAGACGCTCGATCTCTACGCCTGCGTGCGGCCGGTGCGGTACTTCGCCGGCGTCCCCTCCCCTGTTCGCAACCCCGAGCGCATGAATGTGGTGATATTCCGTGAGAACACTGAAGACGTGTACGCAGGCATCGAGTGGAAGTCCGGCACGCCGGAAGTGAAGAAGCTGATCGCTTTCTTGAACGACGACATGCTTAAGGGCGGAAAGAAAAAAGTCCGCGAGGATTCCGGCGTCGGCATCAAGCCAATCTCGCCGACTGGCACCAAGCGCCTGGTGCGCCGCGCGATCCAGCATGCGATCGAGAACAAGCGCACCGTTGTGACGATCGTGCACAAGGGCAACATTCAAAAGTTCACCGAAGGCGCATTCCGCGACTGGGGTTACGAACTCGCAACCCAGGAATTCCGCGACCAGGTCATCACCGAGCGCGAAAGCTGGATCGTCAGCAACAAAGATGCAAATCCTTCGATCACCGTCGAGCAAAACGCGGCACTGATCGAACCGGGACTGAATGAGGCGCCGGAAGATTTCCGGAAGGAGCTTTATCGCGAAGTGGAGCACACGCTCGGCGCGATTTACGGCTCTCACGGCGGCGGCAAGTGGAAAAAGAAAATCCTGATCAACGACCGCATCGCTGATTCTGTGTTCCAGCAAGTGCTCACCCGGGCGGACGAGTATCAGGTGTTCGCAACGCCGAACCTGAACGGCGACTACCTGAGCGACGCGTGCGCGGCCCAGGTGGGCGGCCTCGGCATGGCGCCGGGCGCGAACATCGGCGACGGCTATGGCGTATTCGAAGCCACGCATGGAACCGCGCCGAAATATGCCGATAAGGACGTTATCAATCCCGGCTCCGTAATGCTGTCCGGCGCGATGATGTTCGAATTCATGGGGTGGAAGGAAGTCGCCGCGCTGATTGAAAGCGGCATCGCGAAAACGATTCAGCAGAAGAAGGTAACCTACGACCTCGAGCGCATGATGGAAGGCGCGAAGAAGCTGAAGACTTCCGAATTTGCAGCAGCGATCATCGAAAACATGTGACCGTGGCTCAGACAATCCCGTCTGTGCGCAGCGGACACACCGATTTCTAATTCATGGTTGCCTCACATCGAGGCAGGACAAGGAGAAGGAATGCGTAAGAAGGTGACGGTGGTTGGTGGCGGTTTTGTGGGATCGACGACGGCACAGCGGATTCACGACGACGGCCTCGCGGATGTGGTGCTCACCGATATTTTGGAGGACGTGCCGTCTGGCAAAGCGCTCGATATGGCGCAATCGGCGACGATTTTTGGATCGAACTCGGTTGTACGGGGCATCTCGACGGCGAACGGCGACTACTCCGCCACCGCCGATAGCGACATCGTGGTGATCACCGCCGGCTTCCCGCGCAAGCCGGGCATGAGCCGTGACGACTTGCTGAAGCTCAACTTCGACGTAGTGAAGACCGTAGTCGAACAAATCGTCAAGCACTCGCCGAAAGCGATCCTGATCATGGTGACGAATCCACTGGACGCGATGGCGCAAGCGGCGCTGCGAGTAAGCAAATTCCCCAAGAATCGCGTGCTTGGAATGGCAGGCGTGCTGGATTCGGCGCGCATGAGCGCGTTTGTGGCGATGGAGCTGAACGTCTCGGTCGAGAACATCAACTGCTTCGTACTCGGCGGCCACGGCGACGACATGGTGCCGCTGACGCGCTACTCCACCGTCGCAGGAATTCCCCTGCCGGAATTGATTTCGAAGGAAAAGCTCGACGCGATCGTCACCCGCACACGGAAGGGCGGCGCGGAAATCGTGAACCTGCTGAAGACCGGCTCGGCCTACTACGCGCCTTCGGCAGCGACAGTCGAGATGGTCGAAGCGATCCTGCACGACAAGAAAAAAATCCTGCCGTGCGCGGCGTACCTCGAAGGTGAATACGGCATCAAGGGCCTCTACGTCGGCGTTCCCGTGAAGCTCGGCGAAAAGGGCGCGGAAGAAATCATCCAGGTGAAGCTCACCGATCAGGAGCAGGCGGAGCTAAACAAATCTGCAAACTCCGTGCGCGAACTGGTGAATGTCCTAGGGATCTAGGAGATAGAATGAAAACCGGCTCATGTGGCGCGAGAAGATCGCGCCTCGTGGGCCGTTTCCTTTAGGCGCGTTCCCAGTTGAGGCAAGCGTCCTTCGCTTGGCTGTCATTCACTGGACGCAGCGAGAGCGACGTGCCGCTGAACGTGTAAGCGCGAATGAAATCCTTCCCTACATCTCCGGGCCGCAGACTCCCCTGCAGATGATGCGTGATGATTTTCTGCTCCGCGTCGATCGTGTACGTGCCGTAGTACGCGTAATAGCCCCGATAAGCGATCTGCACGTCCTTCGGCGCGGGAAACGCCATCGTATTTCCGGCGAATTCCGGGCGCGGATTGCGCATGATCTGCACCGCGACGTGCCCTTCAGCGTCATACATCAGCATCCCAACAGGGGTATCACCAAAGAGGCGCGGTTCACCAGAGTCGATCGAGACCAGGCGCCAGGTGCCAACGAAGGGATTGGTGTGCGGCGTCTGCGACGCGTCGTTTGCGGGAGCTGTCATTCAGGCGACCTCAGCGGAATTGGGGCGACGAAAATTCTGACACCGCAACTGGGGGTAGTCAACGGGCACGCGGGCACGCTGAGTGGAGTTTACATACGGCCCGACTGTACCGCCGGACAGGTTTTTCGGCGGGTCGAGAACAGTAGCGAAGGCGAAACACCTGGGCGCCGTGATGCGAAGGCGAGTCTTGCAGGCTTGGTAAAATCGTCTTACGCGCACGAAGCGAATGTTGGGACTACGTGGAAATTCGTGCGGTCGACGTGTGTTCGCTCGGCGCGCGCGAGGCGCCACAACGGCCATGACCTTTTTCAACCGCAAGGATGGAGACGGAGTGAAGACGCCGAAGCGCCGCGACGGCGATTTGGCGTTGGTGGATGGTGCGGGCGCGGTGCCGTCGCACCGGTTGACGATGGATATGGCGCGTGCGGAATCGCTGGCGTCGATGATGGCGCACAGCCGCGCAGCTACCACGGTGGAAGTGGCCGACCTGCTCGCCGGAATGTACATCTACGAGTGGGACCGCCTATCGAAATACTGGGACGACGAAGAGAAAGTCGAGCCGTACCTGCAGCAAATTTGCCGGATCAGCCCGCAGCGCTGGCACTACTGGATCGAGTTTCATCATCGCCAGATTGCCGTCGAAAACGAGCCGAAGAAGTGGAAGCTGCCGATTGGCGGGAAGAAAGATAAAGACGAAGTCGCGGTGCCGAAACTGGCGCACTCCGCGGGCGGCGGCGCCGACGACCGATATTGTCGATGGGCGCGTGATTCCGGTGCTGACGCTGGAGTGTGTGCTTTTCGCGATTGCGAGCCGCACCAATTCAGAGATTGGTCATAGGTTGGTGGCGGCTGGATTGAAACTCGGCGAACTGGAGACCGAAGCGCGGCGGCCCAGGCACGCGCCGCGGTAGACGGCGCGCGTCGATGGGCTTTGAGGTCCGAGCACCGGATTGCTGTAACGCTGCGTCGAGTTCGTAGGGTGACAGCCGGTTCGGCTATCCCGCTAGATAATCATTTTGAAATGGGGCCAGAGTTCGCTGAGCGGCGCGACGGGCTTGCGGCAAATGTAGACTTTCACATTTTGCTCGCTGGGCGCGGCGTGAAGCGATGAGATGGTGGCTGCCTGGCGAACGTCGCCGAAGAGCTTGATGTAGTCGGACGAATTGTCGCCGAAAATGATCACGCACGAGCCGGTGTAATCGCCCGGCCCCCAATAGTAGTGGCTGTTGTGGCCGCTGATGGCCTTCGGCAGGCCGTACTTTTTGCCGTAGTAG
>JBEKJW010000077.1:0-17961 GCA_050011035.1 Candidatus Acidiferrales bacterium | reverse complement strand
TGAACCCGGCGGCTGCGAGTTGGCTCTGCGAAACCGTGTACCAGCCTTCGGCCTGCACGGAAATCTTCGCAGCGGGCATTTCGTTCAGCGTTCCCGACTCGACTTCGGGCGTTGGCGCAGTCAACGTCACGTTCACCACGTGCGGCATGGTCCGCACCGGAGTCGCCGTGTTGTAACGCTGATTGAATTGCGTGAGCAGCGTGGCTTGCGGCTGCGCCGGAAGAGGATCGTTCGAGACCTCCGCGACGACGGGACCGTGTCGATCCAGCGATACGTTTTCGCGGCGTGCTGCGGGAGCGCGCCACGCGCGAACAGCGCCGCGCCAGCGATCAGCGACGGGTTCACCTGGTGACGGCCAGTCGCGTCTTCGCGGTAGATGTGGAATCCGAGGTTGCGCAACTCCGAGCGCGTGCGCCATTCGAGCACCACGCCACCAACGGGCTGCGTGACGGCGCGGAAACCGGTGATCGTGACGGCCGTTGGCGATACGATTGTCGTGATCGTCGACGAAATGTTGTTCGTAGTATTCGGATCGGAGGTCGTGGAGCTGACGGTTGCCGTGTTCGCTACAAGGCTGCTCGAGCTAAACGTGGTGGCCGTCGTATTGATGGTGATCGTCACCGCTCCGCCGTTCGTGACCGTACCTAGAGAGCACGTCACTGTGCCCCCTGCTTGCGAGCACGTTCCCTGCGACGAGCTGGCCGAAACGAACGTGACTTGAGTCGGCAACGGGTCTGAGACCGTAACGTTCTGCGCGGCCGCCGGACCGTTGTTCGTGACCTGCAGCGTGTAGGTAAGGTTGGTGCCTTGATCGACTGGATTGGGCGCCGCGCTCTTTACGATCGCCAGGTCGGCTTGCGTCAGGCCGAAGACGATGGTGCTCGCCGTGGCCGAGTTGTTCGCGGTCGAAATGTCAATGTTCGGAGTTTCGGCAACCGTTGCCGTATTTGAGATCTGGGTTCCACCGGCCGTCCCCGTTGGGACAGTCACGACCAGCGAGAACGCTGCAGATGTGGTTCCTAGAGTCGTGGCTGAGCAACTGTAATTTCCCGTTCCTCCAACCGCCGGCAACGTCGGGCAGGTCCAACCAGTCGGAATCGCCATCGAAACGAATTTCGTGCCGGTCGGAATCGAGCCGGTCAAAGTCGGAAGCGCCGCCGCGGCGGGTCCGGCATTGGTCACAACCTGAGTAAAGGTGACGTTGTTGCCGGCGTAGACCGGGTAAGGCGTCGCCGTATTAGTGACGCTGAGATTGTTTTGACCGGTCGTAATCACCGTCGTGCTTGCGGTACCTGTGTTGTTGTTCGGATTCGGATCCGCCGTGGACGAAGCGGCGTTCGCCGAGTTGGTGATGACGGTGCCTGACGTCGCGCCCGACGGAACGTTAACAACGAGAGTAAACGTCGTTGATGCGCCGGACGCAAGCGAGGCAAGAGTGCAGCTGATGGTGCCTGCAGCGTTGACGGCAGGAGTGGTGCAGATCCACGCCGTCCCGGCTTGTGCGAGAGACTTAAACGTCGTCGTACCTGGAGTCCCATCGGTGAAGGTATTCGTCGCGGCGGCAGCTGGGCCGTTATTCTTCACGACGATCGTGTAAGTAATCGTGCCGCTCGGCGAAACTTGCGAGACGTTCGCGGTCTTGGTGACGACGACGTCGGCCGAAGTGGATGCAGCCACGAGCGTCAGAACGCTCGCCGTGTTGTTGGTCAGGTTCGGATCGCTCGTGCCGGATGAAATCGAGGCGGTGTTCAGAATCTGCGTGCCGCTTGCTGTTGCCGCAGGCACACCGGTCACGACGGTAAACGTACCCGACGAAGAACCTGCGACATCGGGATCCGTGCAAGTGATCAGGCCCGTCGAGCCGACCGGCGGCGTGGTGCAAGCCCAACCCGTCGGCGCCGAGATCGAAGTGAACGTCGTGTTCTGCGAAATATTTTCGGAGAAGACTGCGTTCACCGCGCCGGTCTTGCTGTTGTTTGTTACGACTTGGGTGTAAGTGATCGTGCCGCCCGGCGAAACCGGGTTGGGCGTGCCAACGTTCGTCACGCTCAAATCCGCGCTCGAGCAGTAGGCGCCGGATTGGACGCCGGGAGCTTGGGTGATGGAATAGTTCTCAGCAATTACACCGGACGCGCCGGGAGTAGCGCCGTAGGAATCGTTTGCCGTGGTCGAATAGCCGTTTGTCCCGCCGTTGACCGAAGGAGTGGTCGTGGGAACCGACGAAAGGAAAATCACTCCGCCACCACCACCGCCACCGGGACCATGGCGATTTCCAGGAAACGTTCCCGGTGCCTCGGTCTCCCAAGTATTGCCGCCGTTTCCGCCGTTTGCTTGAACAGTGAGTCCACCCAGTCCGCCCGTGTTCGAGAAAAGAAGAATCGAGCCGCCAGCACCACCGCCGCCCGCACCGTCGTTTTCAGGATCGAGAGCCGTGCCGCCATTCGAGGTGATCGTGCCGGTGCCGGATACGTAGCCCGCGCGAATGATCGCGATTCCGCCACCCGGTGCGCCGCTGCTGTAGATACCCGTGCACGTCGTGCCGCAGTCCGCTCCGCCCGTGCCGGTTGAGGGGTTGTACCAGGAGCCGTCGTTCGAGGTTCCCGCGCCCCCGCCGCCGCCCATCACGAGAGCGCTGGTGCTTGCAGGAAACAGGTAACCGCCGAAGCCGCCTACGACAGTGGCCGTGTTCCACGCAAAGCCGCCGTTCCCGCCGATCCCACCGTTTCCGCCTGCGCCTCCGCCGTCGTTGTCGTTGTTGCTAGTTGGATTACCATCCGTGCCGCCGCCACCAGCGTTGCCTGGCGCGCCGCGCGCCGACGCGCCGGAAGGAATGCCTTCTACATAGGTTTGTCCCGTAGCGGTGGCTGTGGTGGACGTGGTGAACGTGAGAGGAGCGATATAGGCGGGAGTTCCTGCGATGCCCTCGCCTTTCGAACCGTTCGCATTCTTTGTGGATAAGGACCAATAGTCGGTGGAGGCGAGTCCGTTGGCGCCGCCGAGTGTGCGACCGCCGCCGCCGCGGAAGCCGTCGCCGTCGAGCACGACCGTTCCCCCAAGCGTCAACTGATTTTGCACATCGATCGCAAGAACGCCGCCGACGGTGCCGTTCCAGGCGAGCGCCTGTAGGTTAGAGTTTAGCGTTGCCGACGTGTACTGCGGCACACGAACGATCTGGTAGGTCTGCGCGCCCTGAGTCGAAGTCGCGACGTTGTTGAAGTAGGAGTAGAGCAGGCCGCCCCCGGCGCCGGCGCCTGCGATTGTGAGAGTCCCTCCCTGATTGTTCGTGAGCGTGGACGCGGCTGTGACAAATTCGTAGTTACCCGCTCCGTTAAGCGCTGTGGAACCGTAGGCGGGATCGCCCGCAACACCATCGCCGTAAGAACTCGTGTTTGTGTCGTTGATCGTGGCGGATTGCATTTGAATCACGAGAAGCAGGTCGCCCTTCGTGATCACCGTCGTCGCGCCTCCGGTAGCAACTTTGCCGAGACCGATCGATGTCGAGCCTGCGGCAAGGGTGCCGGTGGCGGACGGCGGGTAATAAGCGTTCACGATTCCGTTGAATGTGGGACCGGCTCCATCGTTGCCGGGAGTCGCGCAAACCAGCGGCTGCACGACGGTGATTACCGTCGCGGAATTGTTCCCACTGAACGGGTCCGTTGGCGCGGTTTTCGATAGCGCCGGCGAGTTGGTAAGCGTGGACGCTGTTCCGGAACTTGTACCCGTGATGGTGATCGTCGCGGTGCCGCCGTTGGCGATTGCGCCGAGGGCGCATGTGACTGTCGTCGTTCCTGAGCAGGAGACGCTGGTGGGCGTGGCCACTACCGAACCGAAAGTGAAACCCGTTGGCAGGGCGTCCGTAAGCGTCGAGGCCGTCGTCGCTGCGGGGCCGTAGTTCGTAACGACGATCGTGTAGGTGAGTGGCGACGTGACGAATACTGGCGTCGGCGATGCGCTCACCGTGACGCCCAGGTCCGCGCCGCCCGCCGTCTCAACCAGGGTGCCCACCGTTGCGCTGTTGTTCGAAGGGACGCTGTCGGTCGTCTGCGACGTGACGTTTGTCCAGTTGTAAATCGTTGTGCCTGCGGCGGTGCCAGTTGCAGCGGTAAGGACGTAGGTAAACGTCGCCGTGGTGTTCGCGTTCATGTTCGCGCCGTCTGTGCACGTTACGGCGCCTGTATTGCCCGCCGTGGGATTCACGCAAGTCCAGCCGGTGGGCGGAGTTATCGAACTGAACGTCGTGTTCGCCGGCGTCTGCTGGTAGAGGACTGCGTTCGTCGCTGCGTTCGGACCGTTATTCGTCACGATCTGGGTGTAAGTGATCTGGCCGCCCGGAACGACTGTCGCCGGGGTTGCGGTGGACGAAAGCGAGAGGTCTGTCTGCGCGTGAACGGCTGGCGCTGAAGCTGCAAAGAGCGCGCACGCGCCAACCGCGAAGACGGCGAGCGGCGCAGCGCGGCGCAGACGAAGCGCAACGGCGGCCGCAGCGCGGCGAGTGAATGTGTGAATGGCGGCTCGCCAGTAGGCGGCGCGGCTATCGAGTCTCATGATGTGCCCGTCTTTTTCGGAGTGAGTTACGCGGCCCAGCACGCTTTCGCGCGAAACATTCTCTGGGTGCCAGCCGGTATCGCCTTTAATCGCCAGCTCGGGGCCGCCGGCGGAATTCGAAACGATGCGATGCGCTTGCAGACGATTCTCTGCGTTGGTCAGAACGATGTTGCCCGCATGCAGACCGTCCGCGCTCACCGGTTCCACAGTGAGAAGCTCCCCGCCTTCAAGCGTGGGGGTCATGCTGCGACCCTCGGCGCGAAAACGCACGGGGACGCCGCTGCGGAGCAAGTCCCCTACGATCCGCGTGAAGAGCCGCGAATCACGCCGCTGCAATTTTTCCGGTGCTTGATGCAAGCAGCGCCTCCACGGCAGTGGCGTTCGGCACAAACGGGAACGAAAAGCACGGAACGAGCGACGTGAGCTGATCGAAGAATTCGAGAACGAAATTCAAACCTTCCACGGAGTGGTGCGGCACAAAACTGCGCGCAAAGAGCTCCGCCGACGCCTTCGTTGGATTGAGCGGCTGCATGCGATTTTCCGCACCGTGCTCGAGCACGAAAATTCCGTCGAGCGGGAAACGGTCGGCTTCAGCAATCCCAGCGTCGCCATGCCACGGCGTGCCGTACATCCAGATGCGGTCGCCCTCGGCGCGAAGAATGATGCGGTCATCGCTGAGGACGCGTGCGGCGGCATTGCGCGCCCACATCCGAGCGGAAGTGCTCTTACCCGCGCCGGAGTGACCGGTAAGAAGAAAGCCGCGGCCGTCCGGGGTGATTACGCCGCAGCCGTGCATTTCGACGCCCTGCTTCATCGAAAGCCGATGAATCCACAGCAGCTCGTCGAGCGGATACTCGAGCGGATTCCACGGCTTCGACGGATCGTAGAAGCGCTGCACTAGGTCGATGCGCACTTTCGTGAAATCAGGCGAAACGATCGCCTGCTTGTATGGCGTGTCGCCCAGAAAACTTGTCGCGAAGCGGAAGCAGTATCCGGCAGCGTTGCGGTAGAGCTTCCACAGACCGCCGGAATCGAAAACCAGTTCGCCTTCGAACTCGGATACAGCATTCACGAATCGCGCTGTGCATTCGACGTCGCAGCGCTGATCCGGAATCAAAAACGCGTTAAGCTCGGAATCGGGAACGATCGAAAGGTTCACGTGGCCGGAGGTGACGCCGAGCGTGGTCCCGCCAATGCGTGCGGCGAAACGCGTACGCGTGCGGTTCGCAGCGGAAAGCTCGAGGATGGAATCCGTGGCGATCATGGACGCGGCGATCAAGACCCGAATGACATGCACGCCGTGGACGTGCAGCTCGCGCTGACCGGTCCGGCCGATCCGGGAATTTTGCAATGACCCAGAACGGCTTCTTCCGGGCGCAGACTGACGCGGATAATTTTCGGAGCTTCGTACTTCGGCGGAGTGCCGGAGTCGTCGAGTTCCGCTTGATTTCGTTTTTCTTCGCTCATAATTAGCGATGCCCTCTTTATCTATGTGAACCGCAGGATCCGCAGCCACCACCGGGGGCGGTGCCGCAGCCGGCCGCGTCCGAAAGAATCGGGAGCAGCGTTGCGGTCACAGTGGGGATTGCAGGAGTCCAGCTACCGACGTCGATTTGACGATTTCGGATCTTTTCGGCCGAGCGCCGCAGCGATTCGTGCGACGTACCGCCTTTGCAGCACTCGCAATCTCCGTGCACCGGGATTTCAGCGCCGAGTGCCATCGCGCGCAGATGCGCGACCTCGCACAGAAAGTCAACGGGTGATTCCGCGTGGCCGTTCTCAAGCTCGCCGTTCGCCGGGCACATGCTGCATAGCGATTTGATCCGGCATGCGTCGCATTTCGTCGCGCGCGTCTTGGGCTGTGTGCGCGTGCGCCACAGAAAATCGTTCCAGCCTTCCCGAACTGAACCGTTGCGCCAGTCGTAGGTCTGCTTGTGCGAAAGCACGCAGATGCTCATGCGGCCTTCCGGATCGATCGCAAAAGCCGTCACACCGCCGCCGCAGGTGTAAACGTGACCTTCGGATTTTTCGACCGGCTTGGCCATGTCGCGTGCGAGCAGATTGCTGTAGTCGCGTTCGCGCTTCGGCTCGTGAAAATCGAGCGCCACCACTTCCTCGGGGATCAGCCGGACTTCCACCGGACTTTGCGAGCAGTCGATTCGCGGATTGACGAGGGGATCGAACTTGAACTCGACGCCGAAATCTTCTTCTGCCATGCGCTTCATCTCGAAAACTTCGTGGCGGTTGATCGTCGTCGGAACGGTCTTGAGCTTCAGCGGCAGATTTCGTTCCTTCAGCAAACGAATGCCGCGCATGCACTTCGCGTAGGAGCCGGGGATTTGCGTGAGCGCTTCGTAGGTTTCCTTGGTCGCGCCGTAGAGCGTGATTTCAATCGCGAACGGCCGCCATTCGGCTAGGAAATTCGCGATCCGCTCGGTGACCATCGTGCCGTTGGTGAAAAGCGTAACTAGGAAGCCCTTGTTCTTGGCGTAGGAGTAGATGTCGAGGAAATCGGCGCGTGCGAAAATTTCACCGCCGGTGAAGCAAACCCACAGGCAGCCCTCTTCCACAAGCTCATCGAGCAGCCGGCGATACTCCGCGAAAGTCAGCTCGCCCGTGCGAGCGGCGGCATCCGCCATCGGCAAATTGTTATAGCAGTGCTTGCATTCAAGAGGACAACGCCGGGTCAGCTCGATCGACACCTCGACCGGAGCGCGTTTTCCGAAGTAGCGGCTGTGAAGGCCGCTGCTGAATGCAGCGTAGGTTTGTTCGTTCATCCCAAGTCCCTGCCCCCGCAGGGTCACAACAAGATCGAATCAAGCAGGCTCGACGAGCCCTTCCTGCTTGAGGTCACTGAGGAACGCAGCGGCGTCTTTCGCTGCCTGCTCCGGCGAAAGCCCGTACTCCGCCTCGAGGTGCGCCGCGAGCGCTTGCGAGCTTTGGCCATCCGAAATCAGCGACCAGAGCTTCGTTCCCGCTTCGTTGAACGTGAAAATCGAATCCATATCCGCCGCTCCTCGGCGAATAGGAATCACGATCGCTTCATCAGCGACGACGCGGGAGACAACATTTGAGCTGCGGCGAACGCGGACTTCCGGTGAGTTTCCCAAGATCGATTCCCCAAGTGCCTGACGTCTCAAACCGGCGTGCGCCTAAGCACGCCGCCTAGCTTTGAAGCTACGAACCCGCCGTTCATGCGCACATCGTTTACGTTGCCCATCGCGTGACACGCTTAGCAACGCGCCCAGGGTCTTACAAATCAGTAACCGCATCGAACGTGCGAGTAGGACTGTTTAGTAATGATAGGGGCAGGCAGGCAGACCGTTGGATAGAAGGTACGGGGTCGTGTGCAGAGTGCTATTGCACTTCTGGAAGCGCGGAAAATGGCCCAATCACGCGTCGTCGATGGGGTTCCGTCTTTCTGTCGCAGATCGTTGAAGGAATATAGAAAGGATCGCGCCGAGCAACATCCAGCGCGCGGCCCGCGTGGCGATCCAGCAGACCGGAATCGCAGGGACGAAAATTCCGGCCGATAGCACGCCGCGCCAGTGACCCTCGCCGATGGCCCGGCGCGTAACGCTCTCAATAAAAAGGCCTCTACAAGCGGCGACGACCCAAATCACGGCGTTCGCGTAGCATCGCCGCGCGCGACTGAAGCTTAGGGGCTTGCGCGCTCTTCCGTAGGGGATTACTTGCGCAAGGCTAGTCCTTTCGCCCGATGGTTCGCTTTGCCCCGCTCCCCTAATCTCAGTCTGCGGGACAGAAATCATCTTTGGAGGCATTCATGGCGCAGCAAGAAACATTTCGCGATCTGTATCTCGAACAATTGAGGGACCTTTATAACGCGGAGTCGCAGTTGATTAAGGCCCTTCCGAAAATGGCCAAGGCGGCAACGAACGAACAGTTGCGCGGCGGCTTTGAAGAACATCTCGAACAGACACGCGGCCACGCTGAACGCTTGGAGCAGATTTTCCAGGCGCTGGGCGAAAAGCCGACCGGCACGAAGTGCAAGGCGATGGAAGGGCTCGTCGAGGAAGGCAGCGAAGCGATCGAAAGCGATTTCGAAGGTGCCGTGAAGGATGCGGACCTGATTGCCGCCGCACAACGCGTCGAGCACTACGAAATGGCAGCGTACGGCACCGCACGCGCGTTTGCGGAGTTGTTGGGCGAGTCGGAAGCCGTGAATCTGCTTAGCGAAACTTTCGATGAAGAGAAGGAAACCGACGCGAAGCTAACCGAACTTTCGGCGGACATCAACGCCGAGGCGAACGGCAGCTCGGGCGAAGACGAGAGCGAGAAGGAAACGGAACGTCCCCGTGTGATGAAGGCGAAGTCCGGCCGCTAAAGCGTGTCCTGGTTTACCGAATAACCAAACGTCGTCGTCAGGGCTGCGCAAGTGGCTCCGGCGACGGCGTTTGTTTTAGTGTGTTGTCGCGCCGGTCCAGCCGGGGCCGCGCATCGGACGTCCCGCAGTCTCGCCCGTCAGTTTTCCGTTGTTGTATTCAAGCTTGCCGTTCACGAACACGTAGCTTACGCCTTCGGATAGTTTCGTCGGCTCGGCGTATGTCGCGTGATCGATGATCGTTTCCGCGTTGAACACGGTGATGTCTGCATACGCGCCCACACGAATCTGCCCCCGGTCAGTCAAGTGTTCGCGTGTGGCGGGCATCGACGTGATTTTCCGAATTCCCTGCTCAAGAGGCATCAAGTGCTCGTCGCGAACGTAGTGGCCGAGAAATCGCGGCATCGAACCGAACTCTCGCGGGTGCGTGTGCGGCTCGTAAAGCGGACCATCGAGCGATGACTCCCCGGCGTCGAGCCCGATCGACGTCCATGGCTGCTTCAAGCCGTACGTGAGGTCGGCTTCGCTCGCCATGAAGTAGAGCGCGCCGGTCTGCGCGTTGTCCGCGATGATGAAATCGAAGAGCGCGTCGAGTTCCGGCTTCCCTTGCGCCTTGGCCACATCGGCGAGCGTCTGGCCCATATACTTTTTGAGGTCAGGCGAGAACACGCTCGAGATCATCACGCCCGTGCCGCCGCCCACATCGAAGTACAGGTTCTCGTAGTCGTTGTGGTCGGTCGCGAGTTCGGTTTTGATTTTTTCGCGCGTCTGCGGATCGTGAAGCCGCGCGATGAGTTTTTCTGTTCCACCGTTGGCCACCCACGGTGGCAGCGACGCCGCGAGCGACGTACCACCGGCTATGTACGGATATTGGTCGGCGCGAATGTCGAGACCCGACGCCCGAGCCTGCTCGATCTTCTGCACCACGGTGGGCATATTGCCCCAGCGTGGTTTGCCGCTCACTTTCATGTGAAAAATCTCGACAGGCAGGTTCGCTTCGCGTCCGATGCGAATCGCTTCGTCGAGCGCGTCGAACTCCGTTGCGCCCTCGCTGCGCATGTGCGACGCGTAGAGACCTCCGTACTGCGAGGCGACTTTCGCGAGTGCGATCAGCTCGTCCGTCTTCGCGTAAATCCCCGGCGGGTAGATTAGTGAAGTCGAGATTCCCATCGCGCCGTCTTTCATGGCGTGTGCGACGAGCCCCTTCATTTGCTCGAGTTCCTGCGGAGTGGGAGCGCGATTGTCGTCGCCGATTACGGCTTCGCGGACCTGAGCCGCACCGACGTACGTTCCGATATTGATCGGCGTGCCGCTCTTCGAGAGCCGCGTGAAGTAACCGTCGAGCGTGGTCCAATCCACGGTGAGGTGGTAGTGATCGAGAAATGGCTGCATCGACGCAATTGTCTTCGCGCTCTGCGGCGCGATGGATCCGCCTTCGCCTGTAATTTCCGTTGTGATGCCCTGAGAAAGTTTGCTGAGCGAGCGATTGTCGATCAGCAGCGACGTCTCCGACTGGCCGAGCATGTCGACGAACCCGGGCGAGACGATCAGCCCGTGAGCGTCGAACACTTTGGCCGCCGGAGCGTCGCCGAGCCTTCCGATGGCTATGATACGGTCGCCGCGAATGCCAATGTCGGCGGCGTACCACGGGTTTCCCGTGCCATCGAGAACGTGGCCGTTTTTGATGAGGACGTCGAACGCGGCTGGCGATTGCGATTTAAGGAGAATCGGGGCGGCAAGAATGAGGCCGGAAACGATGACCGTGCCAACGCGCGCGGCGAAGCGGGATCGGTTCATGGCTGCGAATTGTATCGCAAGGCGCGGGCGCGGCGGCTACGCGTCTTCGCGAGGGGGTACGAAGTAGCGTTCGCGCCGCCTCGCTTCCTTATATTTGCGCGAAGCTTGCTGCACCGCTGGAATCGTGGAGACTTCGGAGACCGGAACGTCCCACCAGGAATTGTAGCCGCCCACGCGGTCGTTGTAGTCGGTTTCGACCACGATCACGTTGGTGCGCATTTCTTTCTTACCGGCGTCGAGCGCGATTTGAAGATCGCCGAGCGTTTTGGCTCGCACCGCGTGCGCGCCCAGGCTCGCGGCGTTCGCTACAAAATCGATCGGGAGCGCCGCGCCCTTTTGATCCCCGTTCGCAAAGCGGTACTCCGTGCCGAAGCCGCCGCTGCCCACCGCGCGGCTCAACCCGCCAATGCTCGAAAAGCCGTGATTGTCGAACAGCACGATGTTGATTTTGATCCGCTCCTCCACCGCCGTGACGATCTCTTGTGACATCATCAGGTACGACGCGTCGCCCACCAGCACGTAGACCTCGCGCGACGGGTCCGCCATCTTCACTCCGAGGCCTCCGGCGATTTCGTAGCCCATGCACGAGTAGCCGTACTCCATGTGATAGCCCTTGGGATCGCGCGTGCGCCACAGTTTGTGAAGGTCACCCGGCAGGCTGCCCGCGGCGCAAACGATCACGTCCTTCGGCCCGAGAGTTTTGTTCAGCAGGCCGACGACTTCGCCCTGGCTCAGCGGCGGGCCGACGCGGCGCGCGTAGATCCGATCGACTTCGGCGTCCCAGTCGAACCGCAACCTCGCAATTTCGTCGGAGTAAGTTTTCGCGACGGCGTAGGAACCAAGCGCGGTTCCGAGTTCTTCGAGCGTGACCTTCGCGTCAGCGGTGAGAGGGAGCGCACCGTTCTTGGCGGAGTCGAATTCTGCGACGTTAATATTGATGAAGCGCACCGCGGGGTTTTGAAACGCTGTGACGGATGCCGTTGTGAAGTCGCTGTATCGGGTGCCGATGCCGATGACTAGGTCGCTTTGGTCGGCGAGCTTGTTCGCTGCGGATGTTCCTGTCGCACCAATCGCGCCAACGGATTGCGCGTGGTCGAAATTCAGCGAGCCCTTCCCCGCTTGCGTTTCGCCGACGGGAATTCCGGTCTGCGAAGCAAACTTTGCGAGAACGTCCGTGGCGCCTGAGTAAATTGTGCCGCCGCCCGCGACGATCAGCGGACGCTCCGCCGCCTGAATCCATTTCACTGCGTGCTCGAATTGTTTTCTGTCGGCGCGCGCGCGCGGCACATGCCAGACGCGCCGCTCGAAAAACGCTTCCGGAAAGTCGTACGCCTCGGCCTGCACGTCCTGCGGCAGCGCGAGTGTCACAGTTCCAGTTTCCACCGGCGACGTCAACACTCGTAGCGCTTCGGGCAGCGCGTAGAGAATCTGCTCGGGCCGCGATATGCGATCCCAGTAGCGCGAAATGGGCTTGAAGCAATCGTTCACCGACACGTCTTGGGACGAAGGCGACTCAAGCTGCTGCAATACGGGAGCAACGTTCCGGCGCGCGAAAATGTCTCCTGGCAGCAGCAGAACGGGGAGGCGGTTGATCGTCGCGCCTGCCGCGCCCGTCAACATGTTCGTCGCGCCCGGTCCCACAGAGGTAGTGCATACCAATGTCCGCAGGCGGTTGCTCATCTTTGCGAACCCAGCGGCGGTGTGCACCATGGCCTGCTCGTTGCGGCATAGGTAGTAAGGAAAATCGGGATTCTCCTGCAGCGCTTCGCCGATGCCCGCGACGTTGCCATGGCCAAAGATGCCGAAGCACCCCGCAAAAAACGGCTGCGCGATACCGTCACGCGAGCTGAATTGATTTTTCAGAAACCGCACAATCGCTTGCGCGGTTGTCAGTCGAATCGCCATGTCTCACCTGCCGCTCAAAGTCGCCAGCTAATCGCAACTATTCACAGCGTAGTTTCCGTGCCCAGTGCAGGCACCGGCGCGGGACGAATATCCGTATCCGCATTGCCGAACGGCCATTCCTTTTTACGCCACGCGAGAATCAGGAATGCCGCGAAGCCCAGAAAGATGGTCCCGAACGCGTAAAGCATGTATCGCCAGCCGCCCGGTTGCAATGCAGGCGTCACAAAAACCAAAATCCACCCCGCCAGCGCAAAAAGTGCCGGAATCGGATACAGCCACATCCGAAAAGGCCGCGGCGCTTCGGGCTTTGTGTGCCGCCATATCAACAGCCCGATGATTTGCGCGACGAACATCGAAAGAATGCGCGCGAGCATGAGCGCCGTTATTACCTCCACCAGATCGAAGCAGCACGCAATCATGCACAGAAATCCGACGAGCAGCAGCGACCGGTGCGGAAAATGCCGCGTTGGATGCAGCTTCGCGAACCAACGGAAGAACGCGCCGTCGAGCGCAGCGGCATACGGCAACCGTGAGTAACCCAACATCATCGCGTAGGTCGCCGCAAACGCGGTGATTTCCACCATGATCGTCATCAGCGCCGAGGACCACGGCCCGCCGATGCGCTGCATGTAAACCGATCCGATCGCGTTGTACGCCATTGTTCCCGGCTGAATCATCTCGCGCCACGGGATCACCCCCGTGAAGCTGATCGAAATCAGGAAATCGATCACCATAACGATCAGAATCGAAACAATCACGCCATACGGAATCGTCCGCTGCGGCTGCTTCACTTCGTCGCCGAGATAACAAATTTGGTAGTAGCCGAGGAAATTGAACATCACGAGAATCGTGCCGTTCCCGAGCCCCAGGATAAACGGCAGTCCGAGAGTGAACGCGCCCGGTGGGAAATCGAGGAGCAGCTTCGGATTCATGTGCATGAATCCACTGACGATCACCCACGCCGCCGTGAGCAGCATGCCGACCCAAAGGATCAGCATCAGCTTCACAATATCTTGAATTTTGCGATAGAGGGCAAACATCGCCACGCCAGTCACGGCTGCAGCAACCAGCTTGATTCCCCACGCGTAATTCAGAAGGCCGGGCCACAAGAACCCAAAATATTCCGCCATCCCGATGCTGCTCGTGGCGATTTCGAGCGTCCCGCTGAAGAGAAATTGCCAGACGAAAACCCAGGCGAGCATCCGGCCCCACTTCTGCCGGCCGAGTGTTTCGCGCAGGAAAATGTAGGATCCACCCGACGCCGGGATCGCCGCGCCCAGCTCCGCGAACACAAGTCCATCCGCGATCGCGAGCATCGCGCCGACGCCCCAGGCCAGCAGCGCTTGCGGACCGCCCATCGTGGCCAGAATCGCCGGCACCGTGATGAACGGTCCGGTCCCGACCATATTCGACATGTTGATGGAAATTGCGTTGAGCAGGCCGAGCCGCCGCGGCATTCGCTCGGGAGGACTTTGAGCAGTGGGAGCGGGCGCGAGCGGCTGTGCGGAGGTGGTCAATTTCGGGCCCGGCCTCGAAAGCGCGGCAACATTCCGAACACCTTAGCTGACGCCAAGTAATTCTCCAACGAAAAAACCGCTTAGATAACATCGACTAGAAACACGACGCTTAGCCATAAAGAGAGCCGTAAACCCAAGTCCATCTGCCAGCCGGGCCTTAACTCGGCATAACCGCTTTGACAGAACGCGCTGTTTTGTCGTAGCGTAAGGTTGCCGCGGCACTCAGAGCGCAGGCAACAGCTTCCAACAATTCGAAAAAGGCGTAGCGGAAAACCGTCTGAAACCTCGATGCCCGAGAAAAAAAACCGCAAACGATCCTCCGGATCGAAAGCTCCTAGCATTTACGACGTAGCGCGAGAGGCCAAAGTCTCCGTCTTCACGGTCTCCGCGGTCATCAACAACAAAACCTGGGTCAGCGCGGCATTGGTGCGGCGCGTCAATGCTGCCGTCGCCAAGCTCAACTACCGCCCCAACCTGCTCGCCCGAAGCCTCGCGAAACATCAGACTCACACGATCGGCATGGTCGTGACCGACATCGCGAACCCCTTCTTCCCCGCGATCGTTCGCGCCGCCGAAGACGCCGCACAAAAAGCGGGCTATAGCGTCCTGCTCTGCAACAGCGACGACAAGAAAGAAAAAGAATCGCTGTATCTCGACCTGCTGATCTCGAAACGCGTCGACGGAATCATTCTCAACAAGACGCCCGGCGAACTTTCGGCGTCACAGCGAAAAATGTTGAGCGACGCGCAAATTCCAGTCGCACTGCTGATGCGCTCGTGCCCGAACCTCAAGGCCGACATCGTTCAGACGGACGACGAAAAGGGCGCACACGATGCTGTCGCTCACTTAATTCGCAACGGCCACCGACGTATCGCGCTCGTGGGCGGCCCCGAACACGTCAGCAACGCCATCGCGCGCCGCCACGGTTATCGCAAAGCGCTCGAAGAAGCCGGGCTCACGATCGATCCGTCGCTCGAGATTCACGGCGACTACCGCATCGACTCCGGCCATCGCGCCGGACTGGCGCTGCTGCCCTTGCGCCCCGACGCCGTTCTCGTCACGAACTACCTGATGACCGTCGGCTTCATGAACGCCGCGAACGAAATGGGAATGCGCTGCCCCGACGACTTCGGCCTCGTGAGTTTCGACGATTACCCGTGGCTCGGCTGCTTCACACCGCGCCTCACCACGATCGAACTGCCCAAGTACGAACTGGGCGAAACTGCCGTAAATCTGCTGCTGGATCGCATTCAGGGCGAAAAAGGCCGCCCGCGCACCGTCACGCTTCAACCGCAGCTCCGCGTTCGTGATTCTTGCGGTTTTCTTCGCGTGATCCACAAAGTAACGACTCACGCGTAGCTCGAGTCCAGCGCTACGGTTTATTTTCCGTGAGTGCCACGACCGGCAATCGCGGATCGAGGTCCTTCCACGTCGATTTGATCCACACGTGGTCAGGATCCTCTGTCACCGAAAGCGATCGCGCGCTGCCAGCTAGAAAATTCAAGTAGTAGATGTCGTATCCGGGGCCTGCGACCACGGGGTGAAATCCGTCGCGAACGAGCACGACGTCGTTGTCGCGCGCGTTGATCACAATGTCGCGTTTGCCGTCCGACGAATAGAGCCGCTGCAACGCGAACGCGTTGGGATGGTTCGTGCGGTAGTAATAGATTTCGTCGAGGTCGACTTCCTGCGGCGGGTTGTGGACTTCGTGTTTGTGCGGCGGATAGCTCGACCAATTCCCTCCCGGCGTATACACCTCGATCACCATCAGGCGGTCGCCCGGGAAATCCGGCCGCATTACGTCGACCACTTGCCGAGAAACGTTTCCGCCACCGCGAAACGCGGAGAACACGTCGCGCGGCGTCACAACCCGTGACGGATGATTCGCCGTCGAAGCAACGTGGCACTCGGCAATCTCGCAGATCGTTTTTGCTTTGAATTCAGCCGCGGCGCCGGGCGAAACGTAAACCGCGTAAGGAAGTCCGTCGAATACGTTCTTGCGCTGCCCGATGTCCTGCGTTTTTCCGTCGAGCGTCAGCGAGCAGATCCCCGAGAGCAACACACACGCGGTCTCTTCTCCGGGATGTTTGCAGGTCCATGAGTCTCCGGGAAGCAGCCGGTGCGCTCCGAAGCTCATCCACTCCCAGCCGACGACGTCTCGCGAAAATCCGACCAGCTCGCCCGCTGCCCCAGCTTTCAGACCGCGAGATCGCACCACATTTTCGTCTTTCACGTTCAAATGTGCTCTCTACGAAGGTGTGCCGCCGACCGAAGAGGCGCAGCGTACGGCGACCCAGCCGGCGCACGCAAAACGCGCAATTCATATAAGCGGTTAGCTGAGTCATGCTTATAGTACACGCGCTCGACGGGTGTCAAGACACTTGTGGATTGTCACGGGCACACTGTGAGGAGGGCCTCCGCGCTTCGGCGGAGGTCAAACATTTCGAAGTCACGTAACTGGGAAACGTAACGGTAACCGACCGCTTCCCCGCAGCCCGTAACTCGCTGGCGGAGCTACGCGCTACTCCGCTCGGAGCGTCTCCATCGGATCCACGGAAGACGCCTTGCGCGCGGGAACGTAGCTCGCAATGAACGCCACGACCACAACCCCGACCGACATTCCGATGTACGTCAACGGGTCGACGGGCTTCACGTGGAAGAGTAGCGACGCCATCAATCGCATCACGATCGCCGCCATAACAAGCCCGCACGCGACGCCAACTCCCGTCAAGATCAGCCCGTGCCGGACAAACATCCCACTCACTGTGTTTTGCTGCGCTCCGAGCGCCATGCGGATTCCAATTTCGCGCTTCCGCTGCGAAACCGAGTACGCGATCACGCCGTAGATTCCCACCACGCCGAGCAGCAGCGCCATCGCACCCGCTACAGCCAGCATGATCAGCGTGAATGATGTTCTCGCCATCGCGCGCTGATAGAAGTAGTCGACGGTATGCACGTTTGAGAGCGGGAGGTTGGCATTCACCGACCACACGGCTTGCCGAACTTCGTTCATGAACGCTTCCGAACCGGCCCGCGGGCTGCGAATAAGGTATGCCGGGTCGCGCTGGACCCTGATGTCGTCTCCTTCGAATCTGGCCATCATCAGCGGCCAATACATAGTCGCCGGAGCTTCTTTGTTCAATCCGTCGTCATGCACGTCGCCGACGACGCCCACGACCTCGCGCCACTCGTCCACCGACGCGACACGAACCCGTTTCCCGAGCGCGTTCTGTGGCGAACCCCATTCTTCGCGCGCTAGGCCCTCGGAGACAATGGCCACATTGTTCTTGTTATAGAGATCGGTCCAGGTGTAGTCGCGCCCCGCCACTAAGGGCGTCCCGAGCGTGGCGATGTATCCCGGCGTCATGAACTTGAATCGCCGCAGTGGCAGCATGCCACCGTCCTGATAGGTCTTGTCCTGCGCAAAGACCGGATCGTTCGAGCTGTTGAAGTCGAGCGGAACTTTCGATGAGAACGATACCGATTGCACGCCGGGGATGGCTTCGATCTTGTGCATGATCGCTTCCTCCATCCGGAGTACATCTTCGCTCTTTTCCTTTGGAATAAGCGCCTCGGGAATGCCTATGCGGAACGATTGCACTTGTGCAGGATCGGTGAATCCAGGACTCACGTGCATCATCGCGCGGAAGGTGCGAACCATCAAACCCGAGCAGATCAGAAGCACCAGAGCGAGCGCCACCTGCACAACCACCAGCACATTGCGCGCCCGATGCTGTTCCTTGCTCTGGCTTGCGGCGCGGCCTCCCTCGCGCAGGCCTGCCGAACTGTTCGCCGCTGCATACTTCAAGATCGGAATCGCCGCGCAGAGCATGCTCACCAGCAGCGAAACGCCCA
>JBEKJW010000076.1:0-17766 GCA_050011035.1 Candidatus Acidiferrales bacterium | reverse complement strand
GAATTTAAGTGCGAGTTGGTCGATGAGAAGGCGGACGAACCGATGGTGTCGTTCTACATCACCGGAAAATTCATCGACTTCTGCCGCGGTCCGCACATCCCGTCCACCGGACGGATCAAAGCATTCAAGTTGATGAACGTCTCGGGCGCTTACTGGAAGGGCAAAGAGGGCAATCCGCAGCTGCAACGAATCTACGGTGCTTGTTTCATCGAGCAAAAAGACCTCGACGATTATCTCCACCGCCTTGAGGAGGCCAAGCGCCGCGACCATCGGAAACTGGGCAAAGAGCTCGAACTCTTCACCGTCAGCGACCTTGTTGGCTCCGGCCTACCTCTGTGGCTTCCGAAGGGCGCAACCATTCGGCGCCTTCTCGAAGAGTACATTCTCGAAAAAGAGCGCGAAGCCGGCTATCAGCACGTGTACACGCCCGATCTCGCGAAAGTGGATCTTTACATCCGCTCCGGCCACTGGGAGCACTATCACGAGGACATGTTCCCGCCGATGGACCTCAAAACTGAGGAACTCGTCCTGCGGCCGATGAATTGCCCGCACCACATTCTTGTTTACGAATCGAAAAAGCGCAGCTACCGCGACTTGCCTGTACGCATCGCCGAACTCGGGACCATGTACCGCTACGAGCGTTCCGGAGTCCTGAGCGGTTTGAGCCGTGTCCGCTGCATGACGCTCAATGACGCTCACATCTTCTGCACTCCCGATCAGATAAAAGAAGAATTTGCCGGCGTGATGCGCCTTGTCGAACAGGCCTATCGCGATCTCGGCATCACGCAATACACCTACCGCCTCTCACTCCGCGAAAAGGGACCTTCGGATAAGTACGTCGCCAACGATGAAATGTGGGATCTCGCCGAACGCATGCTTCGCGAGGCCATGGATGCGCTCGGCCTTCCTTACACCGAAGCTCCCGGCGAGGCCGCCTTTTACGGGCCCAAGCTCGACATTCAGCTCGCCGATGTAATGGGCCACCAGGAAACCTACTCGACGATTCAAATCGATTTCCACCTACCCAATCAGTTCGACCTTGGCTATATCGGAGCTGACGGCCAGGAACATCGACCCGTTATGATTCATCGTGGCGTCATCAGCACAATGGAGCGCATGGTTTCGTACCTCATCGAGCTGTATGCCGGCGCATTTCCCGCTTGGCTGGCACCGGTGCAGGTGGCCGTGCTGCCACTCAGCGACAAAACTGTCGAGTATGCCCGGAAAGTTGAGCAAGACCTGAGCCGCGCGGGCTTCCGCGTTCATCTGGACGACCGCAACGAAAAGCTGCAAGCGAAAATCCGCGACGCGCAGCTGCAGAAAATTCCGTACATGCTGGTCATCGGTGGCAAAGAAGCGGAAGCAGGCACTGTTTCCGTCCGCCACCGCTCGAAGGGCGATCTCGGTCCGCGACCCGTCGAACAGTTCGCCGCCGACCTGAAGGCCGAAGTCGATTCCCGCACTGTCGCCTAAGGCGGAAGTTTGCGGCCTCGGAAGACTTTCACCGGCGAACCGTCAGCGACAAAAGCGGAGTGCGGTTTTGTGCTCAGTAGATTTTTGAAATTCGAACCGTAGAGCGCACCGGCGTCACCTGAAAAGCTCGCACTCGCTGCGTTCCATATGCGCCATGGCTCGTGCTCGACGCGATATTCCACCGTGCTTCCATCGCGCTGTCTGGCGTAGCCCCTGTAATGTTCCGTGATGAACTGTTCCGCGCTTGAACCGAGCGGCAAAGCCGGTTGGCCCGTGGCGCGCGCTTCAATCGAGTACGAGCTTTGCCGAACGCTCCAGCCGTACCGAAACTCGCCGCCGTCTGCGGTGCGAGAGATGCGACGCGTCATCGGGTGGGAAGAATAGTTCTCGTTGTATGCGAGTCGAGCGATCACAGCGATGGCGCGTCTCGGTACGATCTCTGCGATGAACACTACGCCACGGCGCAACTCGCCTCGATCTTCGCGGCGGACGTAGAAACGAAGGTTTACTTCATCGAAGTTCGAGTGGAAAGGAATCGCAAGGCGGCCAGACAGCCGCGTCTTCAAGAATCGGAATGCGACTACACTCACGAACGTGCGGCCCTCGAACGCGTCGAGCTCCGTGCCCCTTGGCACGTACGGACCAAGCACGGCCGGCTCAACGCAGTAGTTCAGCATCACCAGATCCCGCCAATCTGCGGTGAGAAACGGGCGCTCAGTTTTCACAGGCCGTGGCATGGGCTCAAGCCCATTGTAGTAAGGCTATGCACCACCTGCGACTTTAACCATTGAGTGCGTCTGACGCTCGAAACTCCAAATCGATCCAGATTCGATGTTGCGGCGTACCGCCAGTACCGTGCTATAATTTTTGCCCCGTCCCTCCCCCGGTCGCTTTCTGTCGGGGAGGGCTGGATTTGCGGGCCGCGAACAGCGTTTTCGTGAGCCCGGGAGGTGTGTTTATCGCTGATCGTGGTGGATCTTCTGGACTTCGGGTAAACGAACGCATTCGTGCCCGGGAAGTCCGCGTGGTAGACGAAGCGGGAAATCAGCTTGGCGTGATGACGTATTTCGACGCGATGAAAGCAGCTCGCGACGCCGGCATTGACCTTGTGGAAATCTCGCCGAACGCAGTCCCACCGGTTTGCAAGCTGGTGGATTACGGCAAGTTTCTGTATGAACAGAACAAGAAGGCCCACGAGGCCAAGAAGCATCAGAAGAGTTCGCACATCAAGGAAGTGAAGTTCCGACCTTCCACCGCTGAGCACGATTATCAGGTTCGCAAGAATCAGATCATCCGATTCCTCGGCGACGGTTACAAAGTGAAGGCCATGATCTTCCACCGCGGCCGTGAAATGGCGCACCAGGAAGTAGGCCGCAAGAAGATGGATCGCTTGATGAAGGACATAATGGAACACGCGCAGGTCGAGTTCGGACCGCGCATGGAAGCGAACATCCTGCTCGCGTTGCTCGCGCCGAAAAAGGGCGCGGGTGCAAGCACGTCGGCGCCGAAACCGGTTGCGGCGGGTGAGCAGGTTTAACGGGTTTTGGTCTTTCGGATTTCGTCAGCAGGCAATCGCTGAAATTGAGCCGGGAAAATAGTAGCGGCCGCGAACGGCTGCGCAATTGAGGATATCGTCGTGAAAAAGAACACCAAAATGAAGTTGAAGACGCACCGCGGCGCCGCCAAGCGCTTCAAGATCACATCAACAGGCAAGGTGCTCCGCTGGCACTCCGGCAAGCGTCACCTGCTCGGCACGAAGAAGCCGCGCCGCATGCGCAAGCTTTTGAACAAAGTGGCAGTGAATCAAGCCGATGTGAAGAACGTGCGTCTCGCGCTGCCGTACGGAATCAAGTAGTAGCAAAGTTTCATTCGGCTCTCCCTGAGAGCCGCGATGTGAACCGTGCCAAACAGAGCATAACGGGTGCCTGCAAGCCGGTTGTTCCGCGAGCGGGATTTCGATCGCGCGAGAGCGGAACGTAAACCTGGAACTTCAACGAGACAAACCCGTTCTGGCATCGGCATGGATTTCGCCGGCCGCCGGACCGCGTTTGTCTCCTTGTCCAAATCGAGTTCGATTTAGATCGACAGGAGATGAACCATGCCTCGAGTCAAACGCGGAACCAAACGCCGCGCACGCCGCAAGAAGCTTCTCAAGCACGCCAAGGGATTTTTCCTAACAAAGGGCAAGCTGTACCGCTCCGCCAAAGAGGCGGTGAATCGCTCGCTCCGTTACACGTATCGCGACCGCCGCGTGCGCAAGCGCGACTACCGCGCGCTGTGGATTCAGCGCATCGGCGCCGCCGCGCGCAACAACGGCCTCACTTACAGCCAATTGATTCATGGGCTGAAGGCCAGTGGCATCGAGCTCGACCGCAAGATTCTCGCCGAGCTCGCGGTGAACGACGCCGATGGCTTTGCGGCTCTCGTCGCGTCGGCCAAAGTGCACGCGCCGAAGCCGGCTGCAACGTACGCCGCGAAAGCGACGCCGGTTCGCCACCACGAAGAAGGCTAGTCGCTTCTTTTGGTTTGCATGGCTTTCGAGCGGCTGGCGCGATTGTGCGATGCGCCGGCCGCTTGGTGTTTTTAGCGTGAAGTTTTTCTCGTGGCGCGGCGGTTTTTTTGAGGACGCCGGCGCGAGTTGATTTATTCTGCCTTCTCCGAAAATGGCCGACCACCAGATCGTCGATCAAACTCTTGCAGATCTCGGCGCCGCGACGCCGGAACACGTTGCGTCGCAGTTCGCGCAAGTGCGGGTGCGATTCGACGAACAGGCCGGAGCGCATTCGAGCGACGTCGCGAAGTGGAATGCGTTTCTCGTCGCGTGGACGGGCCGCAAATCCGGCATCCTCACGAAAATCACGGATAACTGGCTGAAGCCTGCCACGCCAGAGCTGAAGCGCGCTGTCGGCCAGGAACTGAATCAGTTGAAAGCCCACATCGACGCCGTGGTGAAAGAAAAGCAGGCTGCGATCGACGCTGCCGCCGAGCAAGCCTCGCTGGCCCGCGAACAAATCGACCTTTCACTGCCTGGCATCGAGCACGCCATCGGCTCGCGCCACCTGATTCGCCAGACCTACGACGAACTGCTGCGCATCTTCGGCGCGATCGGCTTCAGCGTTGTCGAAGGCCCCGAGATCGAAACGCCTTACTACAACTTCGAAGCACTCAACATTCCCGAGCACCATCCCGCGCGCGACAACATGGACACCTTCTACATCGAAGGCGCGCGCAACGGCGATCTGCTCCGCACGCACACTTCGCCGATGCAGATCCGCACGATGGAAAAGGAAAAGCCGCCGGTGCGCATTGTTGTGCCGGGCAAAGTCTATCGCCGCGACAATCCAGACGCGACGCACGGCTACATGTTCCACCAGATCGAAGGGCTCGCCGTCGATACGGACATCACGTTCTGCGATTTCAAGGGCACGGTCGACTACTTCGCACGCGCGTTTCTGGGTCCGAAGACGAAAACGCGCCTGCGTCCGAGTTATTTCCCGTTCACGGAGCCGTCGGCCGAGGTGGACGCAACGTGCCACGTGTGCGGCGGCAAGGGCTGCCGCGTGTGCAAGCAGACTGGTTGGATCGAGTTGTTTGGCGCCGGTATGGTGAATCCTGCCGTCTACGGCTTCGTGAATTACGACGCGGAGCGGCTTTCGGGCTTTGCGTTTGGCATGGGCGTCGATCGGTTGGCGATGATGAAGTACGGAGTCACCGAAGTGCCGCTTTTGTTCCAGAACGACGTGCGTTTCTTGCGGCAGTTCTAGCGGCGCGAGCCCAGACAGATTTCGATGAAGATCATCTACAACGAGCTAAAGGAATTCGTGGACGTCATGGCGCCTGCCGCGGAAGTCGCGTCGAAACTTTCGCTCGCCGGCGTGGCGATCGAATCCGTCGAGGATAGCGCCGCGGGTCCGATTCTCGATGCGGAAGTTACGGCGAATCGCCCGGATTGCCTTGGGCACCTCGGCATCGCCCGCGAAGTCGCCGCCATCTACAAAAAATCGCTCAAGCCCCTGCACCCGAAGCTAAGAGAGTCGGCCGAGACGGCGGCGTCTGCGACGCGCGTCGAGATTGAAGCGCAAGACCTTTGTGGTCGCTTCACCGCGCGAGTCATAAAGGGCGTGAAAGTTCAGCCGTCGCCTGACTGGCTACGACGGCGACTCGAATCCATCGGCGAAAAATCGATCAACAACGTGGTGGACGTCACGAACTACGTCATGTTCGAAATCGGCCATCCGATGCATGCGTTCGATTACGACAAGCTCGCGGAAAAACGCATCGTCGTCCGCCGTGCACGTCCGGGCGAGAAACTGAAAACGCTCGATGGCGCCGAGCGCACTCTTACGAAAGAGATGTGTGTTGTAGCCGACGCAGCGCGAGCCGTTTCAATCGGCGGCGTGATGGGCGGCGCCCACTCCGAGATCAGCTTCAGCACGCGCAACATCTTGATCGAATGCGCGTGGTTCGATCCCATCTCCGTCCGCCGCACTTCGAAAGCTCTGGGCCTGCGAACAGAAGCGTCTTACCGCTTCGAGCGCGGCGCCGATCCAGAAATGGCGGAGTTCGCGTCGCGCCGTGCCGCCGATCTGATTCAGCAGCTCGCCGGTGGCGAAATTCTCTCGGGCGTTGTCGACGTCTATCCTTCACGTCAACCTGAGAAAACCATCGAGCTTTCGCGCAAGGAACTTCTTCGCGTGATGGGCGCGGATGTTCCTGACCGGGACATCGAGGATATCCTCAGCGCACTCGGCTTTCATCCCGTGCGCGTCGACGCCAATCGTGGCGCGGATGGCTCGATCACCGCTGTCTGGGAATGTAAACAAGTCTCATGGCGCAGCGACGTCACACGTGGCATCGACCTGATCGAGGAAGTCGCTCGCCACTACGGTTACGACAAATTCCCGCTGCGCCTGCCGCCCGCGAAACAGCCGGCGCGACGTCTGGCGCACGCAGTTGCACTCGACCGGCTGATCGAGCGCGTCGTTGCTCTCGGTTACCGTGAAATTGTCGAGATTCCGATCGTCGATACCCAGCGCGACGAGATTTTCCGCCCAGAAGGCGTCACACCGGCAGTCATCGGCAATCCGCTCGCCGAAGATGCCTCGGTGATGCGCTCGAGTGGCACAGTGAGCATGATCCGCGCGCTCGAATGGAATCTGAATCACGGCCAGCGCGACGTTCGCCTGTGTGAAATCGGCAAGCGCTATGAATTGCGCGATGGCGAACCCGTCGAGACGCGAGTGCTCACTTTGGGCGCCACAGGACTCGCGCAGGAAAAAACGATCCACGAACCCGCGAGCGAATACAGCTTCGCGAATCTGAAAGGCGACCTCGATCGCATCGGTGAAATCGCGGGCGGCTTCGAGTGGCTCGGCGGCGGCCCTTCGTGGCTCGCCCCGGCGCGCGCAACACAGCTCTCCATCGAACGCGGCACCGACGGCCCTGAGCTTCAGCACGCCCATCACGTCGGCCTCGCTGGCCAGCTGTCGCGCAAAGTCGCCGATCAACTAAAGCTGCGACAGAGCGTCTTCGTTGCGGAGCTCGCCCTTGAGCCGCTACTTAAGGGCATCGAAGATGCGAGCGCCGCGAAGCGCTTTACACCGCTTCCGCGCTACCCGGCAGTGGAACGCGATTTCTCGCTGATTCTCGACGATGGCACGTCTTTCGACGCCGTCAGCGAAACGATCGAACAACTCGGTATCCCCGAACTACACAGCATCGAAGCCGCCGATCTGTTTCGCGGCGGTCAGGTGTCGCCGGGTAAATTCTCGCTCATGATCCGCGTGACATTCCAAAGCTCGCAGGCGACTTTCACCGACGCGCAGTTGAATGGTTTCTCGTCGCGCATTGTGGCTGCCCTCGAAAAAAACCTCGGCGCCACGCTACGGTCCTCTTAGCCTCACGAGTTTTCAACAGCCCGTTGCACGCGCCGCGCGAATGGCCGACAATGGCGTTGGCCAAGCCCCACACGGAGCGCGCACGTATGAAAATCGAAATCTTCGACCAGACCTATAACGTCAACGCCGACGGCAACGAGGAGTACTTAACCGAGCTCGCTGCATACGTTGATAAGAAGATGCGCACGATCTCAGAGTCCACCCAGATCGTCGACTCCGTGAAAGTTGCCGTCCTCGCCGCTCTGAACATCGCCGACGAAAACTTCACCCTCCGCCAGCGCGCCCAAAAGCTCGAAGGTCCGCTTCGCCAGCGCATGGAAAAGTGCGTCTCGATGGTCGAAAAGGCTCTCGAACAGGCCAACTAGGCCCCCCTCCAAAGTTACACCGCAGGGACACAACAATTTGTCCGGCTTGGCCTAACCTCTTATATGATGGCTGGGTTGGGGTGTCCTCTCTAACTTAACCCTTGGCTCCGCAGGCCGTCCCAACGATTGCTTCAATGAGCGGCACCGGATGAACGACCGGACGTCAATTCGATCTGTCGCGATACCCGCGCTTCTATTGGCGCTGCTGGTGTTTGCGATGACGCTCGGAGCGGCGGCTCACAGCCACGCCGGCGCTTCCGAATCGAACTGCTCGATCTGCCACCTGAACCATCAACCTTTCGATCAACCGCTCGTCGCCGATAGCGCGCCTTCGCTCGCGCAGGTCGGTGTTCAGACAGATATTGCTCCGCCCGCGGACCCTCCGTTCCGGCCCGCGCCCCGGTTACCCGCTCGAGCACCGCCTGCCGCATAGTGTCTCGCTGGAGGTGTGCCCTCCGGCGCACCGACTCATTTCCTATTTTTGTTTGTTAGAGGGTTGAAGCCCATGCGTTCACGATTCGTCCAATGCGCGTTCATCGCTGCTCTGGTGTCGTATCCGGGGCAGGTGTTCGCTCAGGCCGCGCCGCAGCAGCAACCGCCACCTCCGGCTTCCACTCCGCCGTCCACGCAGACGGCGCAGTCGCACGGTTCCGTGCGGATCACGCTCGATGAGGCAATCCAGCTCGCGCAGACGCACAACCACAATCTGGCCGCGGCGCGCACAACGATCCAGCAGAACGAAGCTCAAGAGGTCACTGCCAACCTTCGACCGAATCCTGTGCTCTCACTCGGCGAGCAATACTTCCCATTTTTTCAGCCGAACGCTTTCAGCGGCGAATACATCGATAACAATGCGGAATTCGATCTTGGCCTGAGCTATTTGTTTGAGCGGGGCAAGAAGCGGCAACACCGTCTGCAGGCCGCGCAGGACGCCACGGCCGTCACGCGCTCGACCGTCGCTGACAACGAACGCACGCTCATCTTTAACGTCGCCTCGCAATTCTTCAACGTCCAGCTCGCCGAATCGACGCTCGACCTCGCGCTTCAGGATCAGAATAGTTTTCAGAAGACGGTCGATATCAGCCAAGCTCGCTACAAAGCGGGAGACATCAGCGAAGCCGACTTTCTGAAAATTCAACTCCAGCTGCTGCAGTTCCAGACCGACGTCTCGCAGGCGGAGCTCTCGAAGGTTCAGGCACTCGTCGGATTGCGGCAATACCTTGGCTATCAGAGCGTTCCCGAAGATTACGACGTGAGCGGCGATTTCGATTACAAGCCGGTCACGATGAAGCTCGAGGATCTGCAAGCCAAAGCGCTGCAAAGCCGGCCCGACTTCCGGGCGGCGGTGCAGGGCGTCGCAGCAGCGAAGAGCCAATACGAACTCGCGAGAGCCAACGGCAAGCGCGATGTAACCGGAACAGCCACGTACGCCCACACCGGCGGAGTGAGCACGTTGGACTTGAGCGCCAGCTGGGAGCTTCCATTCTTCGATCGCAATCAGGGCGAGATTGCGAGAACGAATTACGCCATCAACCAGGCGCAGGAACTCGAACTCGCCGCGAGCGACCAGGTGATGAGCGACGTCCTGGACGCATACGAGACTGTTCGCCAGAACGACAAAGTGATCACCCTCTACCGCAATGGGTATCTCGATGCCGCGCAGAAGTCGCTCGATATCACGCAGTATTCCTACAAGCGCGGAGCCGCGAGCCTGCTCGACTTTCTCGACGCGGAGCGCAGCTATCGCGCTGCCCAGCTCGGGTATCGCCAGACGCTCGCCGCGTATCTGACCGCGGTCGAGCAACTACGGGAATCCGTGGGAGTGAGGACGCTGCCATGAGCGATTCCATGCAAAACCGCAAAATGCATCGAGTCGCCTGTGCGCTCCTCGCAGCAAGCGTAATCGCTGGCTGCAGTTCCGAGCAGCGCGCCAGCCAGATGACGTCATTCAGCGGCAAGGAATCCAAGAGCGAGCAGGCGTCGCTCTTCACCATTCCGCAAGATCAGATGTCGCACGTGCAGGTCGTCACCGTGGCGCCAACCACGCTCACTCGCACGCTGCGCCTGACGGGCGCCGTGGCGTACAACGCATTCAGCACGACTCCCGTGATCACCCAGGTCGGCGGTCCTGTCACACGAATCCTCGTGGTCCCCGGGGAGCGAGTGAAAAAGGATCAGCCGCTGCTCACGGTCACCAGCCCGGACTACTCGCTCCTCTTCGCGTCCTATCTAAAGGCGAAGGACACGTTTCGCGTTGCCGATAAGAACTACGATCGCGCGAAGGATCTCTACGCCCACAGCGCCATCGCCGAGCGCGATCTTCTTCAAGCGGAGAGCGACCGCAATCAGGCACAAGCCGATCTCAACGCCGCTCTGCTGGGCCTGAAGATTCTCGGCATTCCCGATCCGGAAAAATTGGTCAACGCTCCGAGTTCGTCCGAAATTCCGCTGCTCTCTCCCATTGCCGGTGAAATTGTCGAGCGCGACGTGTCGCCCGGCCAGCTTCTCACCGCTGGCACTACGCAGGCCTTCGTCATCTCGGACATGAGCACCGTGTGGGTGCTGGCGAACGTATACCAGGGCGATCTGGCGTACGTGAAAGTGGGCGACGACGTTGTGGTCCAGACCGACTCGTATGCGAGTACGAGCTTCCACGGAAAAATTTCGTTCGTCTCACCTGCCGTCGATCCCACCACGCGCACCCTGCAGGCGCGCATCGTGGTCGATAATCCCGGCGAGAAATTGAAGAACAACATGTACGTCACCGCCGTGGTCACCGCGGGCTCGGTGCAAAACGCCATAGCCGTGCCTGACGCTTCCATTCTGCGCGATGACGAAAATCAGCCGTTCGTTTACGTCGCGAACAGTTCGAACAGCTTCGGCCGCCGCTCGGTTGATATCGGGCAAAGCGAAAACGGCGTCACGCAGGTATTGAAGGGCCTTTCGCCCGGAGAAAAAATCGCGGGCAACGGCAGCTTGTTTCTGCAGTTCGCGAATTCGTTCCAGCACTAGCTCGCAAACTCTTGATGATTCACGGAATCGTCCAATTCGCGTTGAGGCAGCGCTTCCTGGTGCTGATGCTCGTCGTTTTCATCATCATCGGCGGCGCGGTTTCCTTCCAGCGCATGCCGGTCGACGCGTATCCCGATCTCGCGCCGCCCATGGTCGAGATCATCACGCAGTGGCCCGGCCACGCCGCCGAAGAAGTGGAACGCCTCATCACGCTGCCGATCGAAGTGGAAATGAACGGCGTCCCGAAAATGGAGATCCAACGCTCCATTTCGTTGTATGAGCTGTCCGACGTCATCCTTACTTTTGAGGACAACACTGACGACTACTTCGCGCGTCAGGTGGTTTTCCAGCGGCTCAGCGAGGTTACGCTTCCCACCGGGGTGCAGCCGGGTCTCGCTCCGCTCTCAAGTCCCTCCGGCCTTGTCTACCGTTATGTAATCGTCAGTCCGGACCGTTCGCCACAGGAACTGAAGACGATCGAAGATTGGGTTCTCGAGCGCGAGTACAAACAGGTTCATGGCGTCGCAGACGATTCCGGATTCGGCGGCACCGTCATGCAGTATCAAGTCCTGCTCGACCCCGCGCGACTCTACGGCTATCACATCGCCGTCCCACAAATCATTCAACAGCTTTCCATCAACAACGCCAACACCGGCGGCGGCTTCTACTCGCAAGGCGGACAGTTCTACTACGTGCGCGGACTCGGCCTGATTCGCGACGAGACGGACATTCGCAACGTCATCATCGGCTCACAGAATGGCGTGCCCGTTCGCGTTCGCGACGTAGGCGAAGTCGCCATCGGCCATGCTCCGCGTCTCGGCCAGTTCGGTTTCAACAAGAATGACGACGCCGTCGAAGGCGTGATCATGATGCTGCGCGGCGAGCAGACGCAGAACGTGCTGAAAGGCGTCGAGGAAAAAACCGCCGAGCTGAACGCCCACATCCTCCCGCCCGACGTGAAAGTTCTTCCCTATTACGACCGGAGCGATCTCGTCCGCCTCACCATCGACACCGTGGAAGAAAACATGATGCTGGGCATGACGCTCGTGCTCATCGTGTTGATCTTCTTCCTCGTAAGCGTGCGCGCTGCGGTGATTGTTGCGCTCACGATTCCTCTCGCGCTGCTCTTCTCCTTCATTTTCCTCAACGCGCACGGCGTCGCAGCCAACCTGCTTTCCATCGGCGCAATCGACTTCGGCATCATCATCGACGGGACGCTCGTCATGGTGGAGAACATCTACCGCGAGCTGGGCCTTCGCGAAGGCACCTCGTACGACCTGCACGAAGTGATCCTCGCCGCGGCGCGCGACGTCGACCGCCCGATCTTCTACTCCGTCGCGATCATCATCGCGGGCTACATCCCGATCTACGCACTGAGCGGGCCCTCTGGACTACTTTTCCATCCGATGGCGGACACAATGGGCGTCGCGCTCGTCGGTTCACTGATTCTTACTCTCACGCTGGTTCCCGTTCTTTGCAGCTACTGGTTCAAGAACGGTGTCCGCGAGAAGAGGAATCGCGCGTTCGACTGGATCAAGAACGAGTACGCATCGGAATTGAAGTGGTGCATTAAGCGCCCGATCCTCACGATGGTCGTCTGCCTGCTTGTCCTCGGCGCGTCGCTGCTTCTGATTCCCTTCATCGGCGGAGAGTTCATGCCACATCTCGATGAAGGCGCGCTGTGGGTCCGCGCCACAATGCCTTACACGATCTCGTACGAAGAGGCCGCCAAGGTCGCGCCGCAGATCCGCACCATTCTCGCGAAGTACCCGATGGTCACCGATGTCGGTTCCGAGCTGGGCCGCCCGGACGACGGCACCGATCCGACCGGCTTCTTCAATTGCGAGTTCTACGTCGGCCTGAAGCCCTATAAAGACCCGGTCTGGAAATCCACCAGCATTCACACCAAAGCCGAGCTGATTGACGATCTGCAGAAGCAGCTCAGTGCGTTCCCGGGCATCATCTTTAACTACACCCAGCCCGCCGAAGATGCCGTCGACGAAGCGCTTACGGGTCTGAAGAGCGCGCTCGCCGTGAAAATCTACGGCAGCGATCTGAGCGTCTTGCAAGACAAAGCCCTCGAAATTAAGCGGCGCCTCGAACAGGTTCCGGGCTTCACGGAACTCACCGTCGTCCGCGAGCTCGGCCAGCCCACGCTAATCGTCCAGGTCGACCGCGACAAGATCGCGCGCTACGGAGTGAACGTCGCCGACGTCGAAGGCATCGTCCAAGCAGCGGTCGGTGGCCAGGCCGCCACGCAGGTGATTCAGGGCGAGAAGCTCTTCGACCTTGTCGTCCGCATGGAACCCCAATTCCGCGAGAATGCTCAGCAAATCGCCAATCTCCTGGTCGGCACGCCCACGGGCCAGCAGATCCCTCTCAGCGAGGTGGCGGACATCCACCAGGGCAACGGTGCCTCTTTCATCTACCGCGAGAACAATTCGCGTTACATCGGGGTGCAATACAGCATCGAAGGAAGAGACCTTGCCAGCGCCGTCCGCGACGGCCAACGTGCGACTGCAGATGTGGCGAAATCGCTGCCGATCGGTTACCGGCTGGCGTGGGGCGGCGAGTACAGCGAGTTTTTGACGGCGATGAGCCAAGTCTACTTGATCGCGCCGCTTACAGTGATTCTGATTTTCATGATCCTGTTTGCGCTTTACGGTAACGCGAAGTTTCCGATTGTCGTGGTGCTCAGCGTGATCATCACCGAGCCCGTCGGCGCTCTGCTTGCACTGAAACTGACGCATACCTCATTCAGCGTGTCGTCGCTGCTCGGAATGCTGGTGCTGCTCGGTGTTGGCGTGGAGACTGCAGTGATCGATGTCTCGTACATCAACAAGCTCCGGCTCGAAGGCATGGGCATCGAGCAGGCCACGGTCGATGGTTCGCTGATCCGCTTCCGGCCGATCATGATGACGGCGCTGGTAGCGTGTCTCGGTCTTCTGCCCGCGGCGCTTTCGACGGGCATCGGATCTGATTCGCAGAAACCGTTTGCAATCGTCATTGTAGCGGGCCTGATTTCGCGTTTGTTTCTGGGCCGCATCGTGAGTCCGGTGATGTACATGATGTTCGCGCGTGACGGAGACGTGCTGCAGGTTTGATTGGGATTGCCGCATCGAAGTGCGGCACCCAAGAATTTAGAAATGCGTAGCGTCGCCACAAAACGGGCACTGGCCATTCTGCTGATGCTGTCCGTGTGCCTGTTCGTGGCGCAGGGCGTGAATCACTCGCACGCCGACGGCTCGGACGAACGTCATTGCCAGGTCTGTCACATTGGGCACGCGGCAATTCCCGAGCCCGCCGCACACCCTCTTTCCGGTATCCAGTTCCCGGTTGCGCGATTCGTGCTCGTACGCGAACAGCAGCCGGCCATTGAACCCGTCTTCACCCAGCGAATTCCTCGCGCTCCTCCGGTCTAACTCTCTGAACGCGGACAACTGAATCCCCAGCGCACAGCGCGCGTAGCTCACGCGCTCTGCGTCGAGTTCCACCCTCATTCGGCGACCAGCCGCACCTACAGCGGCGGAGCCCTATTTCATATAAAGGGGAATCAATGATGAGAGTCAGGCGTATATTTCGATTTCCAGCAGTCGTCTTACCTTTCGCCTTAGCCATCGCGGTGCAGATCGCCTCCGCGCAGATCGGAAACTCTGCGAACGTGCAAGGCACGGTCACCGATCCGTCCGGGGCCGTCGTGGCAAGCGCAACAGTCGATATCCACAACCCCGTGAGCGGCTACGAACGCACCACCACCACGGACAGCGCCGGGAGTTTCAATTTCCCCAACGTACCTTTTAACCCTTATCACCTGTCTGTCACAGCCGACGGCTTTAGCCCGCTTGCTCAGGACATCGATGTTCGGTCGTCAGTACCCGTCTCAGTGAAGATCAGCCTGACCGTCGCCGGAACTTCGAATACGGTTACTGTCGAAGGCGGCGGCGACCTGCTTGAAAATGACCCGACTTTTCATAGCGACGTTGACCGCGCTCTGTTCGACAAACTCCCTCTGGAAAGTCAATCGTCGTCGCTGAGTTCTCTCGTCACTCTTTCAACTCCCGGAATAGCGGCGGACTCGAACGGGCTATTTCACGGACTGGGCGACCACGCGGAGAACTCGTTTTCCGTGGACGGACAGCCCATCACCGATCAGCAGAGCAAGGTCTTTTCGAACCAACTTCCCGTAGACGCCGTTCAGTCGCTTGAAGTCATCTCCGGGGCACCGCCCGCCGAATTTGGCGATAAGACCAGCGTTGTGATTCAGGCCACAACGCGTTCGGGCCTCGGCGTCACCACGCCTCACGGCAGCGTGTTCGCTTCCTACGGAACATTCGGCACCGCAAACGCCGGTTTCGACCTCGCCTATGGCAATCAGAAATGGGGCAATTTCATTTCCGCAAGTGGATTGAACACTGGCCGATTCTTGGATCCTCCCGAATTCAGCGTTATGCATGACAAAGGCAACGAAGTAAACATCTTCGACCGTGTGGACTATCGGGTCACGAATGCGGACTCGATCCAAGTTAATGGACTTTACACGCGATCATGGTTTCAGACTCCCAATTCATTCGACGCGGAAGATGCCACGGCCTGGAACGGCGTGGTGGTCGACAACGGCGGCCTCGATCCTGACGGCAACGTAGTTGGACCGACCGATCAGCGTTCGAAAATCGGGACTTTCAACGTCGCGCCGTCCTGGACGCATATCCTCAACTCAAACGCCGTGTTTACGCTCGGCGGTTTCGTCCGGCACGACGGTTACAACTACTATCCCAGCGATAACCCATTCGCCGACCTTGGGCCGCCGAGTCTGCAACGGCAGAGCGTCTCTCAGTTTCGGACGCTTACGAATGCCGGTGCGCGCTCCAGCGTCTCTTACGTGCGCGGTATCCATAACATCAAAGCTGGCGTCGTCTATGAACAGACGTTTCTACGTGAACACGATAACGTGGGCATCGTGGACCCAACTTTCAACGCGCCCTGCCTAACCGCGGCCACGGCTCCGAATCCGGATGTGCCCGTGCAAGGTTTCACTGATCCATCCCAGTGCGCTGGCGCTGGTTATCAGGAGAACGTCAGCACGAACCCGAACGCTCCGGCCTCCACGCTGTATCCGTTGTTCAATCCCACGCTTCTGCCGTATGACTTGACTCGCGGAGGAACTCTTTTCAGTACGGACGCATTGTTTCCTCTGCACACGGACGTGAAACAACTGGCGATGTACGTACAGGACACGATCACCTGGAAGAACTGGGCGTTTAACCTCGGGATACGCGGCGACCTGTACAACGGGTTGACGAAGGCCACTCAGGCTGAGCCAAGGCTTGGCGTTGCCTACAACATCAAGCAGACCAACACCGTTCTACGTGTTTCGTACGCACGCACCCTCGAAACTCCCTTTAACGAGAACCTGGTGCTTTCCAGCATCGGCTGCGAGTCTCCGGTTCTCAATCCGTTGCTCCTCTGCGGAGCACTTTCGCCCGAGCCACTGAGTCCAGGCTTCCGCAATGAATTTCATGCGGGCCTCCAACAGGCGTTCGGGAAGTATTTCGTTCTGGACGGCGAATATATCTGGAAGTACACCCACAACGGCTACGACTTCAGCGTGCTCGGCGACACGCCGATCACGTTCCCGATCGAGTGGCACAATTCGAAAATACCGGGATTCGCCGTGCGCGGAACCGTACCTAACTACCACGGCTTCACGGCTTTCGTGGTCATGTCCAGCGTGGCGGCGCGCTTCTTTACGCCGCAGATCGGCGGAGCAGGCGTTACACCTCAACCGCCCGGCTCCGGCTTCACGCCGTTCCGCATTGACCACGACGAACATTTCAACGAAACCACCCACATCCAATACCAACCGTGGAAGAAACTTCCTTGGATGGGATTCAACTGGCGTTATGACAGCGGCCTTGTCGCCGGTGCAACTCCGTGCTACGGCATCAATCCGAACAACGACTGCCCGCAGAGCACCACGCTTGGTGGCCAGCCCGCGATCCTGATGGAAGATCCGTTCGGCAACCCACTGACCGCTGATCAGGAATTCCAAGCGGGTTTCTTCTGCGGAAGCCAGAAAGCGACGCCGACTACACCGCTCCCGAATCCGTGTCTCGCGTCGCAATTCGGCTCGACGCTCATCAACGTGCCGAAACCCGGCACTGAGGATGATGACCACAACCCGCCCCGCATCGCGTCTCGCAATCTGTTCGACATCGCAGTCGGCGACGACAACGTGTTCAACGGTGATCGTCACAAATGGAGTGCGCGGCTGACCGTCATAAACTTGACCAACAACTACGTGCTCTACAACTTCCTCTCGACGTTCAGCGGTACGCACTACGTGACGCCGCGAACTATCACCGGCGAGATCGGCTTCCACTTCTAGTTGAGGTCGATCGCCGTTCGCGTCAATAGCATCGCCTAGCAATGCAGCGCCGTGGGTCCGGCTTCGATCGCCGGACTCGCGGCGTTTTCATTTCCAAACGGCGTCCGTGCCGCCTGCCGCTCAATCGAATCCTGATACAATAGTTTGCGGAACGCGCCTGCGACGCAGGTGATCGTTGCGATGGTCTTTTGAACCAACACTGGATCCCCGGGAGTCCGCGTCGACCTGCCCTTGTGCCGTCCGGTGGCTTCGGCCTCCGGATAGCCTTAAAGCAGGCGCAGGGCACCCACTTATTCGTGGGGTTCAGGGCCTAGCAACGCACGGCGAAGTGGACCGTTCTGCTTACTCGGCTCGCTCACAGCCGCCAACTCCAGCTCCACAAAGATCGGACCCTTCGAGTGAAAATTCTTTTTATCGGTGACATCGTCGGCTCTCCCGGAAGAAAAATAGTCCACGATCGCTTGGCGGACATTATCGTCCAGCGCAAGATCGATCTCTGCATCGCCAACGGCGAGAACGCCGCATCCGGCTTTGGCATCACGCCGCGCCTCGCCGAAGAAATCTTCGCGGCCGGCGTCGAGGTCATCACGGGCGGGAATCACATCTGGGATCGCAAGGAAATCATCGACTTCCT
>JBEKJW010000075.1:0-17934 GCA_050011035.1 Candidatus Acidiferrales bacterium | reverse complement strand
GCCGAGGCCGACATTGGCGAGCTGATCGACTTCGCCGAGTTTTACGGCAGGGAAGCGCTCCGCCTCGGCGGAAAGCAGAAATTGCACCCGTTTGGCGGTGAGCGCAACCATCTCCGTTACATTCCGCTTGGCGTCGGCGTCGTGATTCCGCCCTGGAATTTCGCTGCGGCCATCATGGGCGGTATGACCATGGCTTCGATCGTCACGGGCAACACCGTTGTCGTTAAGCCGTCCAGCGATTCGCCGACCATCGCCGCGATCTTTGTCGACATCCTCTACGAAGCCGGCGTCCCGCGCGACGTCGTCAGTTACTTCACCGGTCCCGGCTCGACGGCTGGCGAAGCGCTCGTCATGCACCCGAAGACGCGCTACATCGCTTTCACCGGTTCGAAGGAAGCCGGTCTCCGCATCGCCGAGCAAGCTTCCCGCACGCAGCCCGGCCAAGTCTGGATCAAGCGCACTGTCCTCGAAATGGGCGGCAAAGACGCCATCATCGTCGACGAAGAAGCCGACGTCGACCTCGCCGTCGAAGGCGTCGCCATGTCCGCCTTCGGTTTCCAGGGGCAGAAGTGCTCGGCCTGCTCGCGCGCCATCGTTTCCGAAAAGATTTACGATGAATTCGTTTCAAAGCTCGTCGATCGCGTGAAGAAACTCAAAGTCGGCTCGCCCGAGGATCCTTCGAACTTCATGGGCCCGGTCATCAACAAGGCCGCCATGACTTCGATCCTCGGCTACATCGACGTAGGCAAAAAAGAAGGACGCCTCGTCGCCGGCGGCAGCCGCGCCGCGGGCGAAGGTTACTTTGTCGAGCCCACCGTCATCGCTGACGTTGACCGCAAGGCGCGCATCTTCCAAGAAGAAATCTTTGGCCCCGTCCTCGCCATCACTAAAGCGAAAGACTTCGACGATGCGCTTTCGATGGCCAACGACAGCGAGTTCGGCCTCACCGGCGCCGTCTATTCGCGCAATCCGGAAAAAATCGAACGGGCAGCCGAGGAATTCCACGTCGGCAACCTCTACATGAACCGCAAGTGCACCGGCGCGATGGTCGGCGCGCACCCGTTCGGCGGTTTCAATATGTCAGGCACGGATTCCAAGTCAGGCGGGCAGGATTACTTGCTGCTCTTCACGCAAGCCAAAACCATCTCCGAAAAAGAAGGCGGCACGCGCATCGCGTAGCTTCCGTCTTAATCCTTTCCGGGTGCCGCACCCCTTTCGTTCCAAAAGGGTGCGCGCCACCCATATCACCTTAGCGAGATGTGTATTCGGCTAGCGACCCACCCTTTAGAGTGCGGCGGCAAGCCGCCGCTTTGCCACACAAGCCAGCCACGCGACGCAGAAGCCTCGAACACCTCACACTCTCGCCGTCGCACCGTCAGCCTTCGGCACCAACTTAAATCCGTACCGCAGCAGCGCGTAAGCCACCGGCCCCGTCAACAGTAGTAGCGGCGCATACTTCATTACATAGTCCTCGCTCTGCGCCACTTTCACGGCGCACAAAATCACGGGAAATACGATCACGTAAGCCAGCCCCAGCGTCCCGCCCGGAATGCGAAAGCTCCTCGGCGCCTCCGGCGCCTTTCGCCGCATCTGCCCCGCCGCAAACAAAGTCAGCAACGTCGTCGCAATCCGCGTCCAGATATAAATATTCACCAGGTCTTCCACCGGATACCGCGCCAGCACGCAATAAACCACCGCCGAAACGAAAATTGCCCGCACGGGCGTCTGGAATCGCGGATGAATTTTCCCCAGCCACGAAGGCAAATATCCATCCTCCGCCATCGTCGCTGGAATTCTCGTCGTGTAGAGAATCGTACTGTTCGCGAGCGACAGCGACCCCACCATGGCCGCCAGCAACATCGCTCCGCCTAGCAGCGGCCCGCCAATCAACTTCGCCGCCGTCACGATGTAATCCGTCTTCCACTCCTGCCAATTGCCCAGCATCGCGATCGCCAGCGTTGTCGGCAGAATGTACGTCAAGATATTCATCGGCGTATTCCACGCCAGAATCCTCACGAACATTTTCTGAGGATTTTTCATCTCGCCGGTCATGCTCGAAAGCTGCTCGTACCCCGCGTAATTCCACATCGCCAGCGCCAGCCCGCGGCCAAACACACTTCCAAACGGTTTGCCCGGCGGCGTGAACGGCACCACCGGATTGTGATGCAGGTGAAACAGCGCGATCACACACATCCACGCCACCGGAATCATCACCGCCACCAGTAGCGCCACCGAAAGCCAGCCCGCCACTTGAATCCCGCGCGCATTCAGCAGAGCCAGAACTATCAGCACTAGGCACGCGCCTTCCCACTTCACCGTTCCCGTGATCCACGGCAGGTACAAACTCAAATAATCCATCACCAGCACGCCATACAAACTGTTCAGCAAAAACGTGCCGGTCCAGTTCCACCATCCGCACTGAAATCCCCAGAAATCGCCGAACGCCGCGCGGCTCCATCGATAGAATCCGCCCTGCACCGGTAAAATGCTGTTCAGCTCCGCCGACGCCATCGAAATCGGGATGCTCCAGAAGAGTGGCACAAACGTGAGGAACACCAGCGCCATGCCCGGTCCCGAGTCGGTGAAAATCGCCTCGTAGCCGAACGGTCCCCCCGCCGTATATCCGTAGAAAATCGCGAGAAGAGGAAGAAACCCGATCTGGCGCAGTTGCACCGCGCCCGCTGACACCACCGCTTTTTCTTCGCCGCTAACCTTGTCCATCGGGCCTGTTTGCAAGGTGCGCGATGTTAGTGAACTGCCTCGCCGTTTTCAATCCCTAAGAAACTTTCAGCTTGACCCGATGCTGGCCCCGATAGAAAATCTCCCAGCGTTTGCCCCCGCTTGTCCAGGCCTCCTACTAGGAGTTTCCATGATGCGAAAGCTGTCCTCTCGTACCTCATTTTCCGGCTTGATTCTGCTCGTGTTCGCTCTTTTATTGCCCGCTCTCGCATCCGCCGCGCCGCAAGCCGCATCGCCGCAGTCCGCCACTCAGAAGTCTCTCCGCGCGCCTTCCTCCAAACGGGCCACGCATCCCGTCATGTTTGTCCGGGGCAAGAACAGCAAAGTCACGCCAAAGCCCCTTGCGAAAGTCACGCCCGAGCAGGATGGCGACGGTGGTCTCACGCCTCCCGACTGGTACGAGGACTCCAACGAAATTCCCAAACAGATCGTCGGCGCCACCGAAACTCCGTTCCCGATGGTCATCACCAACGAAGGCGATACCACCATCACCGTCACCGACATCTCCGGCGACAACCCCGAGTTTACTTTCGGCGGTGACTGCACTGCGGCCAACGGAATTGCTGCGGGCGCCTCCTGCACTCTCCAAATCACTTACAGCCCAACCGCTCCTTGCTCAACGTCGGGCGAGGATGTTGACAGCGTCGACATCACGTTTACCGACAACGATCCCAACGGAAACTTGGCGTTGAGCCTTATCGCCTATGGCGCTGCCTCAGGCGGGATTACCACAGACGATCTTCGCGACACCAGCCTCACACCCGCATCAATTGCACAATCGCTCGTCGGCCCCGGAATCACCATCAGCAACGTCACGTACACCGGCGTTCCGTGGGCCGTGGGCACTTTCAACGGTGGCAACGGCATCATCGGCTTTAACTCCGGCATCATATTGAGCAACGGTGCCGTCTCAAACGTTATCGGCCCCAACTGCTCGCCCGGCATCACGCAATCGAACGCCACACCTGGCGATACCGACCTCACCAATCTCATCGGTGGGACCAATACCAACGACGCCGCCATTCTCGAATTTGATTTCGTCCCGACGAACCCGACGATTACCTTTCAGTATGTCTGGGCCTCGGACGAATACCAGGACTTCGTTTTCGACTACAACGACGTCTTTGCCTTCTTCCTCGGTCAACCTGGCAACGCCACCGACATCGCGCTGATCCCCGGAACCAACACCATCGTCTCCATCAACAACGTCAACAACGGTTCGACCGATCCCGGGAATTTCAACATTCCGCCCGTGAATCCACAGTTCTACGTCAACAACGACTTCCAATATCCAACCGTTGCGCCGTACAACACAGAAATGGACGGCATGACCGTCGTCCTTACCGCCACAGCCAACGTCACGCCCGGACAGACCAATCACATCAAGCTTGCCGTGGCCGACGCGATCGACACCGTCTACGACTCAAACGTTTTCATTCGTGGGGGAAGCTTGGTCAGCTCGGTTCTTTCGCCTTCGCCGACGGGTCTCGCATTCGGCAACGTCGACATTAACGCGACGTCCGCTCCTCAGACTGTAACGATCACCAACGTCGGCTCTGCGCCGCTCACTTCGCTTGCCATCGCCACAAGTAATAACGCTTTCGCGCAGACCAACAATTGCGGCACCTCGCTTGCCGCTGGCGCGAGCTGCACCGTCACCGTCACCTTCACTTCGGCCACCGCCGGCCTCGTTCAGGGCAATATTCAAATCGCGGACAACGCTCCGGATAGCCCGCAACTGATCTCGATCTCCGGCACCGCCATCTCCGGTCCATACGCATCCTTCTCGCCCACGAGCCTCACGTTCGGTCCTCAGGCGCAGGGAACTTCGAGCCAGCCGCAGACCGTTACGTTGACGAATATTGGTACGGCCCCACTCGACGTCAACCAGGTTCAGCTCCTCAGCACGCTATCCGACGAAACCTCCGAGTTCACAATCTCCAACGATCTTTGCTCGGATTCGAGCGTCGCGCCCAAGGCGACCTGCACCGTCGCTGTCACCTACACCCCTAACACAAGTTCCGAGCCGCCCGATGTCGACGCCCTGGTTGTCACCGACAACGGTCAGAATCAGGGCCAACAGACGGTTGGTCTCAACGGCGGAGTTTCCATTTCGGTGAACCTCGCTCCCGCGAATGTCGCTTTCGGCAATCAGAAGGTGAATACAACCAGCGCCGTCCAAACCATTACCGTGACGAATCCCGTTTCGAACACCGGCACCGTCACGATCGCCAGCGTAATCGTCACCTCCGGCTTCGCCGAAACAAACAACTGCACCTCCACTCAGTTCCTTGCGCCTGGGTCGTCTTGCACGATCAACGTTGCGTTCTCGCCCACAGTCGCGCAGGCTTACACTGGCTTCATCACCATCACGGACAGCGCTCCCGGCAGCCCGCAAATGATTCCTCTCACCGGCACGGGTACCGGCGGTAACACCACGCTTACTGTCACTCCCACGAGCCTCACCTTCGGCTCCCAGCAGGTCGGCACCACCGGCGAACCGCAGACCGTCACCGTTTCGAATCCCGGTCCCGCCGCCGTCACGTTCACCAACATCGTCTCGTCCGCGAACTGGACCATCGGCACTGGGGACGGCGCAGGTACCTGCACCAGCACCGGGAATCTCGCTGCGTCCGCAAGCTGCACCATCAACGTCGCATTCTCGCCGGCCGCCTCCGGCCCGCTCACCGGTTCGCTCACCGTCACCTACAACGTGGCAGGTGGATCGACCGGTCAGACCGCCGCCGCCCAACTCTCCGGCACTGGCACGGCTCCCGTCGGCACAATCACCGTGTCGCCCACGTCGCTCTCGTTCGGCTCGCAAGTCGTCAACACGACGAGCGCCGCGCAGGCCATCACCGTCACCAACACCGGCACCACATCCGTCACAATCTCGTCCGTCACCGCGCCCGGTGGCTTCGCGCAAACCAACAACTGCACCACTCTTGCCGCAAGCGCCACCTGCACCATCAACGTCACATTCACTCCGGCCGCGGCGCAGGCCTACTCGGGCAACGTCACAATCACTGACACGGCCACTGGCAGCCCGCAGACCGTCGCCGTATCCGGCACGGGTCTCAATTCGCCGGTGATCATCACCATTCCGTCCGGCGGATCGAACACCGCCACCTCTGTTCCCGGTGGCACCGCGTATTACGGGCTGATCATCACCGCGGCGCCCGGCTTCACCGGCACAGTCCAGCTCGGTTGCACTGTTTCATCGCCGACGATCACCTGCACTCCGGTCCCGAGTTCGATCACCATCAGCGGAACCGGCACCACGGAAGTCGCCTTCGCGATCCAGACCTATTGCAAAGGCACCACGACCAATAGCCCCGGTTCGGGTTCGGTTCCCGCTCTGCCCACACTACCGCGTGGCCCGGGCGGGCTCGCGCTGCTGATCGTCACGCTCTCGCTCGCAGGCGCAAGCTGGACGTTCCGTCGCAACCCCCGCGCGGCAATCGCTTTTGCTTTGGTCTTGATTGTAATTCTAGGAGGCGCGGCGTGCAGTAGCGGCCCAGCGAAGGGCCCCAACGGCATCACGCCGGCAGGCACTTACTTCATCACACTCTCAGCCACAACGAGCAGCGGCACCGTCAGCATGCCCAACTTCCTAAAGCTCGTAGTGAACTAACCGCTTCTGCATTTCCGGGTGCCGCACCATTTTCATTTCAAAAGGGTGCGCGACACCCACATCGTATCTCGCGACAGCAAATCTTCATCGCGCCGACAAGTGGGAGCTGTACCTAAGCCTCACCACGGAGTCTCCGTGCCCTCCGCCTTTCTCTGTGTTCTCTGTGTTCTCTGTGAAATGTTCCAGGTTTGCTTTCTGCAGCTACTCAACCTTTGTAATATCAAAAAGGTGCGCCTCAAACCGATCCCGCCTAACAAACAATCCGATTCCCTGTAGCTCCTCTGCGCTCCGCAGATACTTCACATCATTGACCTGATCCCAAAACGTATATTGCGCTGCAGAGTCCACCGCTCCCGCGAGCGGTATGCGCCCCTGACAAGTCCCGTCCGCCAAATTCACCACAATCATCTTCCACGCCGAGTCGCTTCTCCACTCATACGCAATCAACCCGTAAGGCGGCGCATCTCCCTCCGCATTCACCTGCAGCACGCGAAACGCACCCGTATGAAAAACTTCCTCGTTCGTGATCTTCAGCAGCAACTCAAAAAATTTCTCACTCACCGGATCGACCGGCTCATCGGCCGCCACGCGCAACGTAATCGGCATCGTGATCCGTCGCCCTTCCAATTCTCCCTGGTAGTAAAACCGCATCCCCGGCAGCGTCCCCATCAATGTTCCGTCCGCTTGAAGCCTGTCGTTCGGAAAGGCTTCCGCGCGCCGCTCCTCATCGTGATTCTCGAGGAACCGCGCAAAGTCGCCCTGCCGCTCTGGCATCCACGCCAGCCGTTCACGCACCGCCGCCGCGTTCACGTTGCGCACTTCGTCGTACATCACCTTGTCGTACGCGAACGAAAATCCCAAATCGAAAAGCCGCGGCTCCGTGCCCCAGTACGCCTCCGCAAGCAGCGTCAGGTTCGGAACCGCCGCGTGAACCTCGGTCCAGAATTCCGTCGTCGGAGCTGGCGCGCCGCGGAGCGCCCAACTCCACGTCCGCTCGAAAATTTCCGTGATTTGCAGCATGGCCATGTCGCAGCGGACGCCGTCGCAAAAGCTCGCGATGGTTTTCAGTTCCGCAACCTGCGCCGCGCGCAACTCGGGACTGAAATAGTTGAGCTGCGCCACGTCGCGCCAGGGAGGGAAGTACGGATCCTTGCCGCGAGCGATGAGGTTCGTTTTCGATCCGCTCACCACTGGGTAAAAGAGGGAAGAGTCGCGCTCGAATTCGTCCTGGGTGCCGAGCACGTAATATTCGGGATGCTCGCGCGTCCACGGATGGTCGAGCGCGGTGTGGTTGCCCACGAAATCCAGATACAGCGCAATGCCGCGTGCGTGCAATTTTTTTCGCACGAGATCGACCGATTCCCATGGCCCGATTCGCGCATCCGGCACGTACCCAGTCACCGCGTACGGCGAGCTGATTACGTCCGCCGCCGTCCAGCCCGGCAGTGCCGCGCTGTACTTCGCAAAATTCGCCCCGTCCTCCACATTCTGCCGGCGCGATTCGGCGCTGCGCCGCCACACGCCCATCAACCACACGACGTTGAATCCGCGCGCCGCAATTCCGTCCCACACGGTGTCCGGTACGTCGCCGATCTGAATCTGCCGCTTCTGCTGCTGCGACATCTTCTCCAGCCACGCCCAGGTATTGATTTCGTACAGATGAGGATTGGCCCGCGTGCGGAACACGTCTGGGCTACCCGCAAAGGTAGGCATCAACGCCAGCCTAGTCGCCCCCTCCCCGCACTGTCAATGGACCAACCGACCAGCTCCCATCGCGCGCAGTTACGGGCCACAAACTTCAGTCTATGGCACGGGCATTCGTGCCTGTGCGGCACCCATGTTCCGTGGGTGCCGGGCGGAGCCATCTAGAGAAATCCACCACGCAACAATCCTTCCTGGCTCGCAGGTTACGGAGCTGTTCGCGGCACAGGCAATCTTGCCTGTGGCTAGTTCGCAGCCCAATCCGAAACCTCCACCGCATCCCTCTTTGCTATACTCCCCCGACCAAAACCCAGTGCCCCAGGAAGGCCCTTCGATGACTCCCGCAAAATTGCTGCTCGTCTCGAGTGTGTTCACGCTTCTCGCGCTCGCCGCCAGCGCGCAAACCCCGCCCCCCAAACGCAACCTCACCATCGACGACTACTTCCGCATCAAGGGTGTCAGCGACCCGCAAATCAGCCCCGACGGCAAGTGGGTCGCCTACACCGTCGAAACCGCCAGCCTCAAAGACGACAAGAACCACAGACAGATCTGGATGGATGCAACCACCGGTGGCGCCGACGCGATCCCTCTCACCAACGAGTCCGTAAACTCCTCGCACCCACGTTGGAGTCCCGACGGAAAATATCTCGCCTTCCTTTCCGCCCGTAGCGATTCAAAAAGTTCAGACGACGACTCCAAAGACGACGCCAAAAAACAAGTCTGGCTCCTCAACCGCGCCGGCGGCGAGGCGCAACAACTCTCCACCACCATTCAAGACGTCGACACCTTCGCGTGGTCCCCCGACAGCTCGCGCCTCGTCCTCGTCTTACAAGATCCTTCCGTCGACGAGATCGAAGCCTCAAAAAACAAAGACGCAAAGCCCAAGCCGCATCCGTGGGTGATCGATCGCCTCCATTTTAAGGAAGACGAAATCGGCTACCTCGATCGCCGCCGCCACCACCTCTACACGCTGACGATCGCCGACAAGAAACAAACGCAAATCACCAGCGGCGACTTCGACGATGACGATCCCGCCTGGTCGCCCGACGGCCGCCAGATCGCTTTCGCCAGCAATCGCAGCACACCCGATCCCGACCGCAACTACAACACGGACATCTGGACTGTCTCCGCCGACAACACCGACACTGGTAAATCGCTCACGCAAATATCAAAAGGCACCGGCGCCGATGGCTCGCCAACCTGGTCGCCCGACGGCAAGTGGATCGCCTACACCACGCAACTCGACGAAAAACTTTTCCAATACGCCACATTCCACATCGCCGTCGCGCCCGCCGCAGGCAACGGCGAGCAGCACGTACTAACGCTCAAGCTCGACCGCAACGCCTCGCTGCCGAAATTTTCCCCCGACGGCAAATTCATCTACTTCATCGTCGACGACGACGGCACGCAGCAGCTCCTGCGCGTCCCGCCCACCGGCGGCGAGATCGAGCGCCCCATCGGCGGCCGTAAATTCGTCGAATCGTTTTCGCTCGCGCCCAACGGCGCCGTTGCAGCCGTCTTCGGCGAGCTCACGCATCCGTCCGAGGTCTACTATCTGCCGCGGGGCGGTCAGCTCACAAAACTCACCAAGACCAACGACGCGCTCATGGCTGAGCTGAACCTGCCCGACGTCGAGTACGTCCACTTCAAAAGCAAAGACGGCACCACCGTCGCTGGCTACCTCTATAAACCTGTCGGCTACGTCCCCGGTACAAAGGTCCCCACGATCCTTCGCCCTCACGGCGGTCCAGTCTGGGCCTACTACGCCGAATTCAATTTCGATCCGCAGCTTTTCGCCGCGAACGGTTACGCCGTGCTCACGCCAAATCCGCGCGGCTCCTCCGGCTACGGCCAGGACTACTGCAAAGCGATCTTCGCCGACTGGGGCAACAAGGACTTTCAGGACGATATGGCGATGGTCGACTACTCCGTCGATCAAGGCATCGCCGATCCCGAAAAGCTCGGCGTCGGCGGCTGGTCCTACGGCGGCATCTCCACCAACTTCATAATCGTGCAGACCACGCGCTTCAAAGCCGCCATCTCCGGCGCGGGTGAATTTCTCTACATCACCAATTGGGGCCACGACCACTACGTCCGCGATTGGGAATACGAACTCGGCCTGCCGTGGGAGCACCGCGACTTGTGGGAAAAGCTCTCGCCGTTCAATCGCGTGAAGAACATCACGACGCCTACGCTAATCATGGGCGGCGACGCCGACGTAAACGTACCCGTCATCAACGGCGAACAGATGTACCAGAGCTTGAAGCGCCTCGGCGTCCCAACGCTCCTCGTCGTGTATCCCGGCGAGTATCACGAGTTCGAGCGCCCCACCTTCATCCAAGACCGCTACCAGCGCTACCTTTCGTGGTACGGCCACTACGTAAAAGGCGAAGGCCCCGCGATCCCGCCGACACCCGACAAGTAACGCCGCATTCGTAGCGTAGACTTCAGTCTGCGCACCGCACCACAAAAAAAGAGCCTCTCGCCGCAAAGCGAGAGGCTCTTAACTTCGTCACCGGTTTCAGAATACAGCACGCACTCTCCGTGCCCCCCGGCGTTCTCGGTTTTCTCTGTGAAATGTTCCAGGTTTTGCTCTTGTTTCCGCTATTGCGCCTTCGCCGCACTCTCGATAAACGTCCCAATGTTCCCCTTCAACTTCGCCAAATCCTCCGGCCGCAAATACATCATGTGTCCCGCGCCGTAGTACTGAATATCGATGTGGCTCCGCAAATTCCCCGGCAGAAAAAGATGATCCATCGTGTATTCCGTTGCGAAAAACGGCGTAGCCATGTCGTAGTATCCCGTCTCCACCTGCACTCGCAAACTCGCGTTCGTCTGGATCGCGTTGATCAAATCGCTCGAGACGTTCGGCGAACTCGGGAATCCGCCGTTCTGTCCGTGCTTCCAATCCCACGCGCCGCCAGGCGCGCCGCCCAAAATTTCGTAGTGCCGCTCCATCGTCACTTTCAACTCATCGCGCAAGTAGCCATTCAGCGCTGCCGTGAACGCGCCACGGACACCGGTGTACGACGGATCGTCCTCCGCGAATTCGGTAAGGATGTCGTACGTCGGCATCGTGTAGCGCGAATCGTACCGCCCGCTCTGCGTCCGGTCGTTGCGCTGCAACTCCACGCTGAACTGCGCCAGGTTCACACGCAGATCCGCCTTCTCGATGTAGTCCGGTGAAAGCCCGATGAAGTGCGACAGCTTCGTCGCAACGTCCTTCTTCTCGTCCGGCGAAAGATTCGTGCCCTTCATCAGTGCTTCGGTGTATTCGCCCGCGGCGAATTTCCGCGCCTCCACCAAAAACGCGTTCAAGTCCGCCGGTACCGGACTCAACATCTTGTGATACGCCGCAGTCGCCGCGTAGCTTGGCACATACAAAACGTAGGAAAGATCGTCGCCCGCGTTGAACGAAATCGTCTCCGTATTCAGCACCGATGAAATCAGCACGATGCCGTTCACGTAAATTCCGTCGTGCGATTGCAGATAATTTCCCAGCACCGCCGAACGGAACGTCCCGTAGCTCTCACCGATCAGAAACTTCGGTGAATTCCATCGCCCATTCCGATTCAAATAGATGTTGATGAACTGCGCGATCGAGTGCGCGTCCTGATCGACGCCCCAGAAATCCTTGTCCTGCGCCTTGCCCACCGCATGGCTGAATCCCGTTCCCACCGGGTCGATAAAAACCAGATCCGTCTTGTCCAGCAGGGAATTGGCGTTGTCCTCCAGTTTGTACGGAGCCGATCCCGTCGGCGCGGCATTCGCCGTCACCACCCGCCGTGGCCCGAACGCCCCCATGTGCAGCCATACCGATGACGATCCCGGCCCGCCGTTGTAAACGAAAGCAATCGGCCGCTGGCTCGCGTTCTTCGTGTCGCTCCGCGTGTACGCGATTGAAAACATCAGCGCGGTCGGCTCGCCCTTGTCGTCCTTCAGTAGCGTGGTCGACGGCGTCGCCTTGTACGAGAAAGTCTGCCCTCCCACGCTGATCGTGTGATCGCTGGGCCACGACTCTTCCTTCGGCGCATTCGCATCCGCCGGAGGTTTTGCGTCGGCTCCCGCTGCTGGCGCGCCCGCCTTCGCATCCTTTGGCGGCTCTTGCGCGGCCGCCACCGTTGCCCAGCCGCAAATCAACGCCAGCGCCATCGCGCTCTTCGCAATTCGCATCTTCATCGTGATCGTGTCTCCGGTGAGGAAAAAGTCTGCGCCCCAAGGCAGCCCAAAATACTACGCACCGGGCCCACGCGAAGTCAATGAACCGCGTACGGATTCACGGAAGTAAGGGATGAAGTTACCGTTGAGGTTGTTGCGGCTGGCTTGGTTATTGCGGTGGCGGCTGTGGCGCCGCGTTCTGCTGCGGGTCTTGCTGCTGGTCTTGTTGCTGATCCGCTGGCGCATCCGGCTGGCACGCTGGACGTAGAAACATCAGCGTGACTTCCTTCGCATCCGCGTCCGCGCCATCAATCGTCACCGGCGCCGCCTCGATTCGCGCCGGCAAATTGCAATTCTCATTTCCTTTTTTCGCGGCCGCGGCGCGCGAAGGATCGAGATCCTCCCACGCCGAAAAAGTATACTTCGTATTCTCGAGGATCGTGAACTCGTAGAGTCCGTCGCTGAGTTTCATCGCCGAAGGATTGCCACCCTCATCGGCCTTGCCCATCACGGTCACGTCGCCCGCCGGCCGCCCATCCTGCCACTTCAGCACGACCTTTATCTTTCGCGTGGGATACCCGTCACCAAGCTTGATGTTCGCGTTCAGCAGTTGCTGTCCGTCCTTCAGGTGAATCAGCTTCGCGTCGCCCTGATCCGTCGCGCCGGGATAAAACGTTCGCGCAAACGGCGTGTTCGGATCCTTGCGATCCATGCGGTTAAAGACCAGCAGGTAATCACCGGCGCCGATGTGATCGAATTCGAATCCCGCTTCTTTCGTGCCATTACCCGCACTGCCTTGAAATCCCCACAGCCCCGGTTTGTCGTTGTCGTATTTGTCCGCGCGATAGAGTTCCACCGACGCGAGCTTCAGCGGTTTGCCATCCGGCCCGACCACCGCGCCTCGAATTTTTCCCGTCGGCAGCGCGTCCACGTTGTATTCGTAGCACGCCCCGCTCGGTATGCGGAAAGGCGGCAGCCCGCCCTTCAGCGTCTTCTGCGAAAATTCGAATCGCGCCGGCAAGTCCGCGGTGTACGAATACTCGCCCGCATGCACGTCGTAAAAAGTGTAGACGCCGTCCGGCCCCGTGCTCGACGAGAACCGGTCGTCCTTCGATCGCAATTTCAGCTTGATGTTCGGCAGGGGATCTTCTGGATCGTCCGAAGGCGCCAGCAGCGGCGGGTCCGCACGCCGCAGCACGCCGAACACCGACGCGACTCGCTGGTGTGCGCGCATCGCCCGCAGTTGCGGAATCAACGCTCGTGCTTCCATGAACGGCCGCGTGCCGTTGCAGATCGTCGCGAACAGGCGCCCTTCAGTCTCCTGCTGCGTGAACACCACGTACTGTTCGCCCATTTTGAAGACGTAGCCGCAGTCGCCATCATCGCCGCCCGAAAAAATGTCGATCGTTTCTCCGCCCGCTCCCGCGAACCGCTCGTCCACATGAAAACGGTAACGCGTGATCGGCGTCGACCCTTCCTGCGCAGGTTCTTGGGCACCAGACGTGTCGCCGCCGCCCCCCGCATCCGCCGTCGAAGCCGCCGCCGGTTTCAGCGTCTCGATCCCGACCACGGTGCCCGTGAACACCACGTCGTCCGTCTGCAATCCCGGACAAGTGCCAGGAGGTTGTTTCGAGCAAGTGCAACCGAAAGTGGGGAGAGCTCCGAGAAGTACGAGCAGAGATAAAGGCAGTAGATGCCGTCGAATCATCTACTCCATCGTAACCTGTGAGCGGCGAAAAAATCGAGCACGTGCCGCGAGAATCTAAAGATGGTGTTCGTTAAGTCAGTTATTCCGGCTGTTTGGGGAAACGGGCCAATTCAATTGGCGTGCGTCGCGGCGAGAATCCTCAACAGAACATCCGTCGATCGTTTGTGCCGGTAAGGCTGGTTGTAAGCGCTCGCGGTGATCGCCACCACCATGTGCAGCGACGGAATGATGTAAACCTTGTTCCCGCCATTTCCCGAAGCAAAGTGAACTTCGATTGTTCGCCCACCAACCGGCTCAGCTTTCGTGTACCACATTAAGCCGTAAAAATCCGCGTACGCATCGCTGTCCGAAATGGCGACGAGATTCGCCAAACTCTGTGCCACCCACTCGTGCGATACGACGCGTCGACTGTTCACGACGCCGTCGTCAAGCATAAGCTCGCCAATCGCCGCCTCATCTCGTGTAGTGATCGAAAGATTGCCCTGGCCTGTCGTTCGGTCCACGGGGACGTGCCGCCAGGTAAAGTGCTCGATTCCCAACGGCGCAAATAAGTTCGCCTCAGCAAACTGATCCAGACGCATGTGGGTCGCGTTTTCGACGATAGCACCGGTGAGAAACGCATTCAGCGAACAGTACAAGTATTTCATTCCGGGCTCGATCTTCATCGGCACCGAATACGCTGTGCGAATCCAATCCGTAGATTCATCCAGTCGGTCTTCGTTGCCGGGGCTCGCCGGGTCTCCATCGTCCGCCGCCAGCCCCGAACGCATGGTGAGTAGGTCCTCGATCGTGATCTTCTCTTTCCCGTCTTTCGGGAGTCCCGGCAGGTACAGCGAAATCGAGTCATTGATGCTTCGGATCGGCCCCTTGTCCACTGCGATGCCCATCAGCAGGGAAGTAATGCTCTTCGTCGCCGAACGAATATCGTGCAGCGAGTCCACCGAATCGCCGTTGAAGTAGTGCTCGCTCACCAGGCGCCCATCTCGAACGACCACGATGCCCTTCATGTCGTGATGTTCGTCCCGTTCCATGTCCCGGTATATCGAATCGAGCTCGCCGCGATCCACGCCGAGCTCTCCCGACTTTGTAGGCGTCCAGGAAATTCCGCCTTCCGAACCGCCTTGAGCTTGAGCTGCACCAGCCTTTCGATCCGGCGTCGGAGCAGACGTACTCGCGCTCGCGGCCAAAATCACAGCAACGCCGAATGACAGCCAATCTCGCATGCCAATGAAACGAAAAAGCCGTGAAATTGGTTCAATTCTCCCCGAGATTACCTAACCCACGAATACCCTTCTTTTGATACAATGCCGCCGTCTCTGACGAAACCTCCGCGTCTCCTCAGATGAACTCCGCGCTCCAATCTTCCTGGAAATCGTCGCTTGGTGCGACCGGCGCGCGCAGACACGGTCACTCCCGCAGAGCGTCGCGCTCGCGGAAACCCAGCACCAGCGTCGGAATTCAAGCCGCAATGTTTCGCGTCGCAAAAGGAGATTCACGTTGAAGAAGATTGTAGCGGTCGCTTTTCTCGCCACTTTTGGGCTGGTGCAAGCCGCCCCTGCGCAGCAAGCCGGTCAGAACCCTAACAACACCACGATGTACCAGATCACGATGGTCTCGAAGAGCGTCACGGCCATCAACTACGAGCACCGCAACGGCTCGACCATGGTCGACTTCACGGGCACGCCGCTCCTGCCGCTCGCTTCGGGCCAGGCCACTGTGAACAGCAAGCAGGGCTCGATCACCATTTCGGCGAGCTTCAAGAAGCTCCAGCCTGCGCAGACGTTCGGCAAGGAATATCTCACCTACGTGCTGTGGGCCATCACGCCGGAAGGGAAACCGTCCAACCTCGGCGAAATTCTTCTGAACGGCACGAACAGCAAACTCTACGCCACCACGAACCTGCAGTCCTTCGGCATGATCGTCACCGCCGAGCCGTACTTCGCTGTCAACACGCCGAGCGACGTCGTCGTCCTTGAGAACACCGTGCGGCCCGACACGCGCGGCACGTTCCAGCCGATCACCGCGAACTATGAACTACTCCAGCGCGGGCAGTACACCTACGACATGTCCAACATGAGCGATTCGGTTGTGACGCTGTCGCCAAAGGTGCCGCTGGAAGTCTACGAGGCCCGCAACGCCGTTGCCATCGCCGAAAAGTCCGGCGCGCAGCAATACGCTCCCGACGCGCTGCGCAAAGCGCAGCAATCTCTCGCGAACGCCGAGTCGTTGCTGAAGAGCAAGGGCGATAAGAAGACCATCATTCAGAACGCCCGTGACGCTGTACAAACTTCCGCCGACGCTCGCAGCATTTCGCTGAAGCGCGAAAACGACGAAAAGGTTGCCGCCGAGCAAGCTGCGCAAGCTGCCGCTACCGCTGCTGCGCAAGCTAAACAGCAGCAGGAAGCAGCCGCTCGCCAGCAAGCCGAGATGCAGCGTCTAGAGGCCGAACGCGACGCCGCGCAGCAAGCCGCCGCTCGCGCTCAAGCCGATGCTCAGGCTTTACAATCCGCACAAGCTGCCGCTGCCGCGCAAGCACGTGCAAAGCAGGCACAAGACGCCGCCGCTCAGGCCGAACTGCAACAGCAGCAGCTTCGCGCTGCGCTGCTCGCGCAATTCAACCGCGTTCTTCCGACCACCGACACGCCGCGCGGCCTCAAGGTCAACATGGCCGACGTGCTCTTCGCTTTCGGCAAGTACGAACTGCAGCCCGCCGCTCGCGAAGCGCTCGCCAAATTCTCCGGCATCGTCATCGCGCACCCCGGCCTGCATCTTTCGGTCGAGGGCTACACGGACAGCGTCGGCACCGATGCATTTAACCAAACGCTTTCCGAACAGCGCGCCAATGCTGTTCGCGACTACCTCGTCCAGCAGGGTCTCGACCCGTCGTCGATCACCGCCACCGGCTTCGGTAAAGCCAATCCGGTTGCGAGCAACGACACAGCCGACGGTCGCCAACAGAATCGCCGAGTAGAAATCATCATCTCCGGCGAGATCATCGGCTCCAAAATCGGCGCCCCGGCCGCTCCAGCGCAGTAACCAGCGCAGCTAAAGTCAACAAAAGAGCACGGCCCGATTCGGGCCGTGCTTTTTTTTGCGTCGAGCCACGTCGGACAGCCTCCGAGGCGGTCCTCCTACAACTCCACATCGCACTGGCAATCCTGGCAATCCACGTCGTCGGTCGTCGATCACATTAGGTGAGAACGCAAGTCGCACAGGCCGGAGTTCGGCTGTGTGCCCAGTCGCCTCCGTGCCCTCCGCCTCTCGGTGTTCTCTGTGAGATGTTCCGCCATTGTCTTTGCCGTTCTCGCCGATCTCGCCTCACTACCCCACACGCAACTCCGCCATAGACTCCGGCCACAAATCTGCGCGAACATTCCCCCACTCATTCGGAGGCACCAATGTCTTCATCCGTCCGCAACAGTGTCCGTTCGACCTTCGTCGCCATTTTCATAGCAACTCTTCTTGCCGTCGTCGCCCGCGCCCAAAATTCCGGCCTCCCACCAGGCCCGCAAGCCACGCCTGCTCCGCCCGTAAAGGAAAAATCAGATGCCGGGGCCCAAGCCGACGCGCAATCGCAAACCCGCGCGCAACGCCGTCCCCGCATCGGCCTCGTCCTGGAAGGCGGCGGCGCGCTCGGACTCGCGCACATCGGCGTGATTCAGTGGTTCGAAGAACACCACATCCCGGTCAGCTACGTTGCCGGCACCAGCATGGGCGGCCTTGTCGGAGGTGTGTACGCCACCGGCCACTCCCCAAAACAGATCGAGCAGCTAATCAACGGCATCGACTGGGACAAAGTCATCCGCGGCAATTCTTCGTTTCAGGACCTCACTTTCCGCCGCAAACAGGACGCCGTCGATTACCCCAACTCGCTCGGCTTCGGTCTCAAACACGGCGTTCAGTTTCCCGAGGGATTCAATTCGGGCCAGGCCGTTGGTCTGATTTTCGATCAGCTCGCGCTGCCATACTCCGAAATCAAAAATTTCAACGATCT
>JBEKJW010000074.1:0-18145 GCA_050011035.1 Candidatus Acidiferrales bacterium | reverse complement strand
TGCGGCGATGTAAATTCTTTCGTTAACGATTGCCTGTGCGCCGTGCTGGTGTACAATCGCCGCACTCTTGAGCAGGCCTTCCGCCCCGATGCCGGCGCCTGAGCTTGCCAACAGCGCCGCGTTCCCGACCGAATCGAACTCCTGGATCGAAACCGTCGACATGAAATGCGCCGCGCAACTTTGGAGGAACCGATGAACTCCGCAACGCTTCGTATGAGCACAGCCGCAGCGCTGCTGCTCGCGATCAGTTTTGCCCCAGCCGTTCGTGCACAAGATAAAGACGCCGACGCCGCCAGTGGGACTGCGACGGCGCACGTTGTGGTCACCGCCGAAGCTGTACGTGGAGACGGCGCACCGGGCGCGCTTACCGCGAAGGATGTTCAATTGAAGTCGGGAAAGACGTCCTTGAAAGTCTCGGGGCTGATTCCTGCGCAGGGCGACAACGCCGGACTTCAGCTCTTCATCGCTATCGACGACACCTGCACCACCGACCTCGGCGTGCTTCTGAGCGACATCCGCTCGTTCGTGCAGGCGCAGCCCAAGACGACGGTCGTGGGCGTCGGCTACATGTCTAACGCGCAGACGCGGATCGTGCAGAACTTTACCGACGATAAGGACGCGGCGGCCAAGGCGATCCGCCTGCCGCTGGGCCAGCTCAGTTCGATGGACAGCCCCTATCTTTCGTTGCAGGACCTGATCAAGCGCTGGCCCGTTTCGAAGTTGCGCCGCGAAGTGATTTTCATCACTGACGGCATCGATCGGCTGCGCAATTTCGGAGGTGGTGGTGGCTCGTTCGGCGGCGGTGGTTTCGGACCGGGGCGGTCGGTGAACAGCTTTGCGAATATGAGCCCGGACGTGGATTCGACCAGCCGGGCAGCGCAGCGAAGCGGAGTGATTGTCTATTCGATTTACGCCCAGGGTGTAGGTTCGGCGGGACGCAGTTTCTGGGAAGCGACAGTCGGGCAGTCGGGAATCTCGCAGATTTCGGATGAGACTGGTGGCGAATCTTTCATCCTAGGTGTGCAGAATGTGCCAAGCCTCCAGCCGTACTTCAATACGATTGAGCGAATGCTGAACAACCAGTACTTCCTGATCTTCCAGGTGACGCCGCTGAAGAAGGCGGATCTGCGGCCGATCAAGGCGACCACAGAAATTTCGAATACGGAAATCGTGTCCGCGAAGAATGCGCTTTTCCCGGGCACCGGCGACAAGCAGTAGAGTTCACACTAGACAGCAATTTAGAAACGGTCGAGGGCTCGCGCGAGCTTCCGGCCGTTTTTCTTTCGCGGCGCTGATTTCGCTCGCGGGATTACTGTGGCGACGGATTGCTCTTGGCGGTGGTCCCCGGCGCAACGCTGGATTTCGTGGTGCTGGCCGGCGTTGACGCGACGAAAGCCGGCGCTGCTTGAGTGGCGGACGATTTCGTTTGCGCAGTGACGGCGGTTTGGTGCGCGGTGCGGTCGACTTTGTCGGGGCGCGCGAAGTCGTAGATGCCTGTGGGATCGCCGACGAGCAGCAGGCGATTTGGTTCGACTAGAATTCCTACGGGTGAAAGAGGCGCGCCGGTGTTTGTTGTGACCAGATAAGAGTCCTCGCGGTTGCCGGACGAGTCGAAGTGCAGCAACACGTCTCCGATCGTGACCCACACTTCATTCGACGCGGGATCGGCGGCGATCGCGTGAATCACCGGCTTGGCGCGCAGGTCTTTTTCCACTTGATTGAAACGCACCACGGCGGAGTAAGAGTGGGTGTCGATACCGTGACCGTAGCCGTGACCGTTGTAGTCGCCGTGCTCGCCGCCGTACGCGTGACCCTGTGGCGTGGTGGCTGCGCCGCCGGGCTTCGGCGGAGCATTAGTTCCGGCACCGCCACCCGCGATGTTCGCGGCTCCTGCCTTTCCGTCAGCGCCGCCCGGAAGCGCGGGAATGTAGGCTTCGGTGGAGCCGATGGGACCCAGGGCCTGTCCCTCGCCGCCGTTAGGGCCGCCGAACCCTCCGCCGTGAAATCCGCCGGGACCGCCGCCGGGCCCAAAGGCTCCGGGACCGCGTGGGCCGAAAATGCCGAGCAGCCCCGCGTTATCGGCGCCAGCCCAACCGCTCTGGTTCAGAACAATGTTGGAGCCCGTCGCGCCGTAAAGGCCGGCCATGCCGCCAACTCCGAGCAAGGCCGAGGCGTCGCCGCTATCGATCGAGGCGCTGGAGCTATCGAAACTGAGATTGCCGTTTGTGCCGCCAACGCTGGTCGAGTCGGAAGTGGTGGTGAAAAGACCGGATGAGTCCGTGGCGTAGCTGCCCGTGTCGCTGGAGGTGTACTCGGACGACGTGAAGTGACTCGTACCTGAGCCGCCGTTTCCATTGCTGCTGGAGCTGCTGCCGCTTGAGCTGCTGCTTGAGTTGCCGCTCGAACTGCTACTGGAGCCGCCGATTCCGCCGCCCCCGCCGCCGTGGCGGCCTCCGCCACCACCGCCACCGCCGTTGCCGCCGCGCACGGTGAAGTTCGCGTTGCCGCCGACGGAGTACATCGTGCCGAACGAAAAGAAGTTGCCCACGCCGGCCATGCCGGAAATGTTCCCGCCGACCTGAAAGCGCGCATCGCCGCGATCGATATCTGGGATCAACGATTCGGCAGGCACTGTGGCTTCAAACACGGAGTAGCCATACGGATCGTACTTGCGAAACATAGGATCGTCGAGCGCGGTGAACGCGAAGAAAATGTGGCCGGATTCGTCGCCGTAGAGACGACCGATGTTCATCGCGAAAGTCTCGGGAGTATGCGCGGCATACTGCGCACTGTAACCTGCTGAGTAGCCTTGTGGTTCGTCGTCAACGGTGCTGGTTTGGGTCTTCGCTCCGATCGCGTCGTTCACGCTTCCAAAGCTGCGAACGAATTTACCGTGGATGTCCATCACCTTAACAAGGTGATCGGTGCGCAGGGTGACCACGGCAAATTGATCGTTCGGAAGCGCGACGACGGACATCGGAGCGTTGATGTACACGCTCGATTCGAGCGAGCCGTCAGGCGCGAAAATCTTTATGCGGTTGTCACCGCGGTCCGCGACGTAGACGCGGCCTTTGGAATCGATGTCGAAATCCACGGCGTACTTCAGCTCGGCTGCGGTGCCGGATTTTGTGTTGGGAAGGTCGCCGATGCGCTTGCCGTCGGCGCCGTACACCGCCAGGATCGTCTCGGGCTTGGCGAGAATGTAGTACCGGCCGGACACGGGATCGCGAACGATTTTGGCCGCGCCGGCTCCTACGTCCGGGAATACCCGGGCGCGGGCGTGGATCACGGTCTGAACGCCCTGCGCGCTCGCCAGCTGAACGGACGCGAGTGAACATACCACTAGCGCCAGGAAGACCAACGGAAGCCGCATCAGCAATTGGGGAAAGAGAACGGGAGCGGGAAGAACTCGGTTTTCTGCGCTGGTCGTGCGTCGAACTCGATTTTCGAAAACTCTCCGAAGACGCTCGATCGTCATGTTTCTATGCCACGTCCCAGTATAGCCTACAAATCCGAAAGTCAAAGATGCCGCATCCCGAGCTAAGGGTTGCTCTAAACCATTGAAAAGGTTGCCCTAGGGCAAGCCGACCGTAGTGAATCGCTTTGAGCACGCTTCCGGCGAGAAGCCGGGAAAGTTCCAATTTTTCCGGACGGCAATAGGCAGGGAAGACTTGGCTAGCGAGCCAGGCGGATGGTTTCCGCCAGCCCAAAAATGGAGAAGGGGAGCAGTCGATCGCAGTGGGCGCCCCAGCCCTTCAGCTATCAACCGCTCCCCGTCTTTTTCTGCCCAACTCGTTCCACGCTGTTGCTGCCAGCTCTGGAGAGAATGTGCAGCCATCGCTACCCTACGCGGAGAGCCAAAAATGGGCAAATGGCAAGAGCGGACACGAAAGGACATTTCGTGACATCGATACGAGCGAGCGAACTCGTTACAAATTCGAGAGTTGGAGCATCCGTTCCATTTTCGGAACAGTTTCGCCACAAACGGGAAGACTCTGCAAACCTTTGCGCATTTCTTCCGAGATGACGGGCTAAAAATGCCCAAAATCGTATAAACCGCAGGTCGAAAGTCATCCAAAAGCGAATTTAGAGTCGCGCGGTGGACAAGGGACACCACAAGCGCGAATTTCGCCTGCGGCCACGTGTACGCGGTAGTGCGGGACGGTCGGAAGCCCTTTTTCCACCTTAAGTTAGCCGGCAGGACCCGGGTACTACCGGAGCCCCCGACCTCGGTACTCTTCGAATGTGACTTTTACCCTATCGCTCAGCCCACATCGGACCCCTAATTTTGACTTAGCGAGAAGTATCTCCGACGAGGCCCTGACTGAATGAGCGACGCGACCGGTTTCCCTTTGTTCGATCCCAATGCAGTACCTCACAAATCCAACCAGCGTGGCGCCGAGCGCTTTTCGAAATCGTGTCTCGATCCGGACGCGCGCGAACGTCTCGCCTCGATGTATCGCGAACACGATGGCTCCGAGTGTGGCGACACCGCCCCTGAACCGCAAGCCGAAACCCGTTCCGCTATGTCGGAAGGGCTGGACGCGCTCCTGAGCCGCGCTAGTGCCGAGGCTGCCGCGCTGTCCATGAACGACTCTGCCGTACCCGTCGCTGAACCATCGCCCGAGGAACTCGTCGAGCAGGCGATTGCTGCCGTGGCTGCCGGAAACGGCGCCGCAACGGAAACCCCGGCCGAGGCGGAGCAAGACGTTCAGGAACTTGTGCAGGAGATTCGCCGCGAGCAGTCGTTGAACGAGATTGCAGAGGTCGCCGAGACGTTCGTCGCCGAACAGACGGGCGATCCCATGCCGGCGGCCGATGCGCCAGCCGAGCCGACTTGCGGCTCGATGGCAGAAGCTGCAGCGCAAGCAGCCTCCGAAATCGAAGCAGAGCCCGTTAAAGTGGATGCCGCTATCGTTGAACCGCAACCCGCTGTTGTGAACGTGATTCCGGAAGCCTCGCTTAAATCAAGCGTTCCCTGGGAGCCGATCACCGAAGCGGCCAAGCATTACGACGTAGAACAAACCGCGCAGGCGGCCGAATCCGTCGCTGTCGCTCCCGCGCAAGAAGCGCCAGCACCAAAACCAAAGGCTGCCGCGCCCCCCGTCCCGGAACGCCGCCGCAAACGCCGCGCGCTAATTTCAGCGCCGCTGCGCGTACGCACGAAAAACCTTACCGGGGCAGGACTCGATGAAGTCGCGAATACAGTGGACGTGTCGCGGCTGGGCGTGCTCTTCCAGACCGGCCTCGATTGCTATCAACGCGGGATGGAACTGATGGTGACGTTTCCCTACAGCAAAGTGCCGCACGGGATTCAGGCAGAGCAGCCAGGCGTAGTGGCGCGCGTGCAGGAAATGGAAGACGGCAAGCGGCGCGTGGCGATCGTTCTCGGCGTGATTGCGGGCGAGCACTGCGTGGATGCGTACGGCCGCAAGCTAGGCCACACCCCCGTGCATTTGAAACTCGAGAACGCGTCGAACGGCATGCTCGGCGAGAAGCTGAACCGAGCTCACGTGAAGAAGCCGCTAGTGCTGGCCGTGGACGCGAGTGCGCCAACGCGCGAAGCGCTGAAGGCTTGCCTCGAAAAAGAAGGCTACGAAGTGCTCGCGCTTTCGAGTTCAGCAGAAGGCCGCGACGTGTTGAACGTCGTGACGCCCTCGCTGATTTTTGCGGAGGTGGAAGGCGAAGGGCTGCCGGGCTACGACCTTTGCGCATTCGTGAAGCAGATGCCGCGGTTGCGCCACATCCCGGTAGTGCTCACGACGAGTTCAGCGTACCCGAGTGATTATTCGAGCGCGCATTCGCTGGGCGCGGTGGTCTGCATGGCGAAGCCGTACAAGATGGAGCGCATCACCAATATCGCGCGGCTCCTTGCACCGCCACCCATGTCGGCGAAGAACGAATTCGCTCCGCGACCGGCCGATCCGACGCGAATTCCGGGACGCGACTGCAATGTTTCGACGCGCAACGGCTCGGGCGTGTCAAAGACCGCCACGCCACCCGCAAGGAATGGCAAAAAGCCCGCGAACGACGTGAAGAGCTTGTTCAAGTTTCCCTCGTTCCGAACGCTCTCGAAATAACCCAGCCCTGTAAGGCCAGAGACAAGCGCCGGCCCCTCCCGGCGCTTGTCTCGTTTTTGGATCTGCGTCGACGCAAATTCCATAGCGCGGGCCGAATTTGCCTTCATTGCATCGAACTTTTACAAGCGCGAAATAGAATCGCGCTCGCCCCTGCGCTAGAGTTCTTTTTGAATTCGAGGTGAAAACGTTGGCAGGAAAAACGGCAAAGCCCAAGAAGCGCTCGCTCCAATCGAAGCCGTTGCAGTCGCTGCGCACGACAACCACCCTGAAAGGCCCGGGAAACCTGTCGTCGCTGAAGCCGCTCGGCGGCCTCAATAAGCGCAAGCGTGAAGGCAATTGATGCCGGCGGCGCGGCTCCGCGGTCGCTAACGGAAGATGACCTGCTTTAGCCAGCCTTCCCAGACGTCCGACCACGCGTGCGCGATCATGTTGGCGCGCAGATTTTTGCGCCATGCCGCCAGCGCTCCGTAGAGGATGCCCAGCGCGGTGATGACTATGATGTGTTTCCAGCCCTGGTAGCTGTGTTGGACGCCGAACACGACTCCCTGTAGAATCACCGCCGCAACGATGCTTCCCGTGATCGCGTGAAGCTGCTGTTGCAAGTATCCGCGCGTCTGAATTTCTTCGGTGAAGCCCGCTGTAATGCAGACCAGGATCCAGACGAGCACTTCCGGCGCTGATTTGGGGAGAAGATCGGACGCCGAACGTGCCTGATTCGGGCCGAGCAGGTACAGAACGCCGTAGGCTGTGGCTTCCCAAATCACCCAGAAGGGAATCGCGACGGCGATATCGATCGCGAGCTGTTTCCATGCGGGCCAGCGGCCGCCTGTGAGCGTTGCGAGATTGCCGCCTTTCCAGTGCACGCCGACCCAGCAGTAATAAAAGAACAGCCAGTCCATTCCGATCGACGTGAGATAGAAACGGTACGCTTCACTGTGGCTGCCGAGCTGGCCTGCGGGCGTTGCGCTGCCGCTGATGCCGGATTGTTGGGCGCGATAACCGGAGACGGTGATCCACGCGACAATCACGAGGAAGCCAGCTAGATGCCACGAGGCGGCGATCATTTTGGGCTTTGGGTTCGCGCTGGATGCGGTCGATTCCATTCCTTCCCCGGGAGTTCCGTAACACAGGCGCAACAGCCTATTCGATTCGCGCTAGCTTGCGAAGTGCGAAGTAGCCCACGCGGAGCCCGCCGCTCGGTTTGCGTCATCAAAGCGAAAACGACTCCGCCGGAGGAATTTGCGATGTGGTTTGAACGATCCGTGCGAACGGCTGTACTCGGAATGTGTCTTGGCGCAGTCGCGCTAGGCTGCGCGAAGGCGCAGGCTCCCCAGACGAACGCGGCGATCGCGGAAATTTCATTCGTGCATGGAGGCGCTGAGCCGTTTGCCGTGGCCGGATATCGCATCGGTGAACGAGCGCTGAAAGAGTTCAAGCTGCCGCGCGGGTCGTTTTTACTGGAAGTGGCTCACAACGCGCCCGAGGAAGTGCAGTGGAGTTGCATCGCCGACGGCGTGCAGGTGGCCACCGGAGCGAGCGAGGGCAAGCTGAATTTGAAAGTTGTGGTGTCGCAGCCCGGCGACGTTTTCACCACGATTCGCGACCGGCGCGACGGGAAGACACTCGTGTTTCGCCTCAAGCCGCAATTCGTCGCCGAGTATCTGAATGTCTCACACGAAAAGCTGGATGCTGCGGGCGCGGAAGTCCTCGCGCTGCCCGACGACCGGATCTTTTCGATGGCGTCGGCTCAATAGCAGAATGCGCGACGAAGCTCACTGATGGCCACGAATCCAGTAGGTGACGCGCGCGGGACCGTGCACGGATTTCTGCAGAACCTCGGCCCGGGACTTATCACGGGCGCGGCCGACGACGACCCCAGCGGCATCGCGACGTATTCACAGGTCGGGGCGCAATTCGGTTTCTCGCTGCTCTGGACCATGATCGTCACGTTTCCGCTGATGGTCGCGATTCAGGAAATTTGCGGGCGGCTGGGGCGGATTACCGGCACCGGCGTCGCCGCAAGCCTCGGCAAGCGCTATCCGCGGCCGTACGTGGTGGCTATCGTCTTGCTGCTGTGCGTGGCGAACATTTTCAATTTGGGCGCCGACCTTGCGGCGATGGGCGATGCGGCTGCGACGGTGGTGGGAGGGAAGGCGCTCGCGTTTGCTGTCGCTTTCGGCGCCATCTCCCTGGCGCTGCAGATTTTGGTGCCGTACCGGCGCTACGTAAACTATCTGCGCTGGCTGACGCTTGTTTTGTTCGCCTACGTCGCGACAGTGTTTGTAGTTCACGTGCCCTGGGCTGAGGCCTTGCCGGCAGCGATTCTGCCGCGCTTCCAACACAACAGCGACTATTGGATGTCGTTGGTCGCCGTGCTGGGCACGACGTTGAGTCCGTATTTGTTTTTCTGGCAGACAGCGCAGGAGGCGGAGGAAGTTCGCCTGCGATCCAGCGAACAACCGCTGAAACGAAAGCCTGCGCAAGCTGTCGCCGCATTCCGGCGGATCGCGATGGATACGCGGACGGGCATGGCGTTTTCGAATATCGTTGCGCTCGCGATTATTCTTACGACAGCCGTGACGATGCACGCGCACGGCACAAATTCGAACAATACAGTTCAAACCGCCGCGGATGCCGCGCGTGCTCTTAAGCCGCTCGCAGGCCGGTTCGCATTTCTTCTTTTCGCACTGGGAATCGTCGGTACGGGCTTGCTCGCCATTCCGGTGCTCGCGGGTTCCGCGGGTTACGCCGTTGCGGGTCTGATGAGCTGGCGAGGTTCGCTCGAAAAGAAGCCCGGGCAGGCACCGCGATTTTATGGAGTGATAGCCGTCGCGACGATTGTCGGCATCGCGCTCGATTTTGTGGGATTGAATCCGATTCGCGCGCTATATCTTTCGGCGGTGCTGAACGGGCTCGTGGCGGCACCGGTGATGTTCTCGGTGATGCGGCTCGCGGACGATTCGAAAATCATCGGCGAGTTCCGATTGCCCTCATATCTGCGATGGGGAGGCTGGCTGGCCACGGCCGTGATGGCACTCGCCTCCGTGGCGTTTCTAGCCAGCTCGCTAATTTCCAAAAAGTAGCTCAGCGCGAGGGCGCTGCCGCGCGGACCAGCGGCGGTTCCTCGACGGCTCGCTTCTGGATTTCCTGTTGGAGCGTCGGACGTTTCGTGACCTTCGGCTCGTCGGTCGAAATCGTCACCGGACGGCCGTTCGCCGCTGATTCCTGCAGCGCGGCGATGATGCGAACATCCGTCAGACCTTCGACGCCGCCGGGCTCGGGCTGCTTGTTGTTCAGAATGCAATCCGAGAAATAGACCAGCTCGGGACCGAATTGATCGCGCCTCTTGTAGGTTGTCTTCCGAGTCTTCTCGCCGACGATAATCTCGCACTTGATGTCCTGCGACATCGCGTAACCCGGGTCCATCTTCAGCACGCCTTTTGTGCCGATCACTTCATAGTTGTCGCGGTCGGTCGCGCCGAAGCTGCACGTGAAAACGGCAAGCCGGTCGTTAGGGAAGCGCATGACGGCACTGGACATTTCGGCCACGCCGTCAAAGCGGCGATCCGTACCGGCTGCGTTGTAGCAGAAGACTTCGTCAGGCTCAGCGCGGAAAAGATAGCGCGCCGCGTTGACGCAATACACGCCGAGATCGTACAAGGGGCCGCCGCCGTCTTCGATCGTGAGGCGTATGTTGCCCGCGGGAACCTGTTGCGTGAAAGCGGAGCGAAAAATGCGCGGCTCGCCGATTTCGCCTTCGCGCAGAGTAGCGATGGCTGAAAGATTGCCGCGCTCGAAATGCAGGCGGTAGGCGATCATTAACTTCACGTTCGATTCGCGCGCGGCTTCGATCATGGCTTCGCAGTCTTCCGGATGCACGGCCATGGGCTTCTCGCACAAAACGTGAACTCCGGCGCGGGCTGCCGCTTCGGAATACGCACGATGCATGTGATTCGGCAGGCCGATGTAGACGGCGTCGATGCCACCCCGCATCAAGCATTCACCGAATTGTTCGTATCCGTAGGTCTGATCAACTTTGTATTTCTTGCTGAGCGCGGCACGCTTCTTCGGGTCGCCAGAGACCAGCGCCGCGAGCTCGGAGTTTTCGCGCGCGTGCGCGAAGGCCGGAAGAATCGCGGCCTGCGAGATGTATCCCAGGCCTACGACGGCGTAACGGATTTTCCGCCCGTTTGTGGCGTGTTCACCTCCGCTGGCAGTTTTGATAGTCGAGCGTTTACGCGTGACGGTCATCAGGGCCTCCCAAGGTCGTGAGCGTAAGTGAACGAGCGGGCGTCGGGCACTAGCAAGAGTCTGACGAAAATCGCGCGAACGCGGAATGCAGTACATCCTGTAAGGCGACGGAGTGAATACACCCACTTGCGAGGCGGGAAAATGAGCCAACAGTCGATTGGCTGCGCCTATGGTCCTTAGCGCCGTTGTTCGAGTTTTACCGAGGTAGTGACCGGTTTGCCCTCGCGCATCACCGTGACCTCCACAACGTCGCCGACTTTGCTCGCGCGCAATGCGTCGGTGAAGTCGTAGAGATTGTGGATAGGCTTGTTGCCGAATTTCACGAGCACGTCGCCGGCCTTGAAGCCGGATATGGCTGCGGGCGATCCGGGCTTCACGTCGCTGAACTTCACACCGTCGCCCTCCTGGCCGAAGTCGGGAATCGAGCCGAAGTACGGGCCGTAGCCGCCCCCTCCGGACGTGCCACTCGAGTGTGGATCGACTACTTCGACGAATTGAGGGCGCGTTTCGGAATTGTCGAGTTCGATCGCCGTTTGACCGACGACGAGCAGGAGTTTCGTGGCATCGGCGGAGTCGATTTTGTCCCAGGTGTCGGAAGGCTTGTGATAATCGGAGTGCAAGCCGGAAAAGAAAAAAAGCGAGGGAACTTTCGCGGCGACAAACGAAGTGTGATCGCTGGAAGAGAATCCGCTCGCGGAAGCCTCGAACTTGAGTCCGTTGTCGCCATATTTTTCTGCGGTACTGAGATCGACTTTGAAAGTTGAGCCGGTGCCCACGCCGCCCACGTAGACAGTCTTGTCCTTGATACGGCCGATCATGTCCATGTTGATCATGGCGACGGCTTTGGCGATGGGCTTCGTGGGATGCGCGACCCAGTAGGCTGAGCCGAGCAAACCCAGCTCCTCGCCCGCGAACGAAATGAACAAAATGCCGCGCTTTAGTTCCTGCCTGTGGGGTGCGAGAACCGACGCGAGGCCCAGCACGCCGGCAGTGCCGGAGGCGTTGTCGTCAGCGCCGGGATGAATCTGGCCGATCTGCGACGGCGCCAACGAATCGAAATTGCCGTAACCAAGATGGTCGTAGTGCGCGCCGATGATGACGTACTCGTCCGTCTGGCCGGGCATGTACGCGACAACGTTATTCACCGTCGCCCGTGTGACCTTGATGCCGACCGTCACGCCGACGCGCACGCCATCCGGAAACGCGAACGACGCAGGTTTTGCGCTAGCGTTGATCCCCGACTGCGTGTCCGCCAGGGATTTGCTCGCGGCTTTGAACCATTCGTCCGCGACGGTGTTCTTCACCTGTACCATCACGATGCCAACGTTTTCCGGGCCGCTGACGCTTCCGAACCGCGTGAGAAGATCCTCTTCGCCATCGCCAAGCTTGCCGTTCACCACAACGAGCGCCTTTGCGCCGTGATTGCGAGCATTGATCGCTTTGGAGACGAGCTGCGAGTGATGCGTCATGCCCTGGTTTCCAGACTTCGTAGCAAAACCCGATGGCTCGTAACGCAGCACGACGACGACTTTGTCTTTCACATCGAGCCCGGCGTAATCGTCATATGAATATTCCGGCGCCGTGATCCCATAGCCCGCGAAGACGACGCCCGAGCCGCCCGCTTCGCCCGGCGCCGAAAAGCTGAACGGTACGTACTCTTCATTGATCTTCAAATCTTTTTTGACGCTGTTGATATTCTCGGTGAGGACGTTGGTGCCCGAAAGCTTCGCACCGGTGATCACGCTGAACGGCTGGAAATAGCCGCTCGTACCGGCGGGCTGAAGGCCGAGGCTTTTGTAGCGCTTGGCGAGGAAATTCGCCGCGCGGTCGATCCCCTTGGTGCCGGCCCCGCGGCCTTCCATGTTCGGAGCGCTCAGAGTCTTCACGTCGGCGAGATATTTCGCAGGATCAACGGAGAGAATCCAAGCCTGGGTGCTTGTGGCGACAGGCCCGAACGTCATTACAGCGACCAAAGCAATCGCGACGAAGACGCGGATTCGAGTGAGCTCCCGAGGATTTCCTGCTGTGACCATGGCGTGCATCGTAGGGGCTCGAACCGGTGGTGTCAACTGTTGCGCTCCTGGCAATTAACGTGTATCTGGCTGATGGCAAGACACTTGTGCGGTGTAAGGTAGTTCCAGTACTGGCGCAACCTTTCGGCCCCAAATGTGTTTACAAACGTAGGTGGCTCGTCGCGCGCCCAGACCTGCGTGGCGAGGTAATGATTTCAATTCAAAATCAGGTGAGAGAGGAACAAGAATGAGAATACTGCTCAGGCTGTCGCTCGTCGCTTTGGCATTGGCGTTCCTGATGCCGCTGGCCACGTCCAACGTCAGCGCTCAGGGAAAACATCCTTACTATTTGCACGCGCTATCCGATCTGCGCACGGCCCGTGCGCATTTGCAGCATCCGGACGGCGGAGCGCTACGCATGGAGGAAAACCAGGCCATCGAAGACATCGATAAGGCCATCGGCGAAATCAAGAAGGCCGCGATCGACGACGGCAAGAACATCGACGACCACGTTCCTGTCGACAAGAAGCTGGACTATTCGGGACGTTTGCATCGCGCCCGCGAATTGCTGGACAAGGCGCACAGCGACGTCGCGCGGGAAGAGGACGATCCGGCGACGCGCGGTCTGCAGGCGCGCGTGATCGAGCATATCGACAAGGCGCATCACCACGTCGACGAGACGATCGCGATCGTCGAGACGCACTAAGCGGAATCAAGACGAAACGCAAAAGAGCCGGATGCGGCGCGGTCGGCCGCTTCCGGCTTTTTCTTTTGGCGCGAGCCTCCACTTTGAACGGCGTTCCCGGAACTTTAACCGCGCCGAAACAGAACCGTAACGTGGCGTTGCGCGTCTCTGCTAGCATCGGGGCCACATTCAACAGGCTGCGTCGCCCCGCCGCCCAAAGGACCGAGAGCACCCATGCAAGCGCCCAAGCGCATTTTGGTTCCCGTCGACTACAGCCCGATTTCCGATGCCGCGCTGTCCGAGGCGACCGATCTGGCGAAGCTGTTTGGATCGGAGATCGTGCTGGTGAACGTGGTGGAAGTGATCGCCGATCTCCCGAACGACGTGTCGCTGCTGAAGGAAGGCGCGTACGAAGACGAGCGCGACCGTTCGGCGCTGGCGAAGGTGCAATCGGCCGCCGACAAGGTCAGTGCTTCGGGAGTCAATGCGAAAGGCGTGATCGGGCGCTCGAACGTCCCCGCGAAAGAGATCTTGCTGACCGCCCAGCGCGAGAACGCCGATCTGATCGTGATCGCGACGCACGGGATGACCGGATGGCGCGAGGTCGCGTTTGGCTCCGTAGCCGAAAAAGTCGTGAAGGACGCGACGATTCCGGTGCTTGTGCTTCGTCCCAAGGCTGCCGCAGCGGCGAAGTAGTCGCGGCGGCGCGCAACAGCAGCTCGCTCTTTCCTTTCCGACCGAACCGGATAAACTCAGTAGTCCATGCCGCTTAGCGCCGGAACTCGTCTCGGTCCATACGAGATCGTAGCGCCACTCGGCGCGGGCGGAATGGGCGAGGTCTATCGCGCGCGAGACACGCGGCTCGACCGCACCGTCGCCGTAAAAGTTCTTCCCACCCACCTCTCCAGCAGTTCCGACGCGCGGCAGCGTTTCGACCGCGAAGCTCGCGCGATTTCGTCGCTTTCCCACCCCAATATTTGCCAGCTATACGACGTGGGGCACCAGGACGGAACTGACTACCTGGTGATGGAATTCCTTGAAGGTGAGACGCTCGCGGCTCGCATCGCACGCGGACCCGTGCCGACCGACCAACTTCTGAAAATCGGCAGCGACATTTCCGACGGCCTGGAGCGCGCACACAAATCGGGTGTCGTGCACCGGGATCTGAAGCCTGCCAACGTGATGCTCACCAAGACAGGCGCGAAGCTGATGGACTTCGGCCTGGCGAAAGCAATTGAGGAGCAGGTGCTTCCAATGGGCAGCGTGACGCAGACGGTGAACGTAACGCCGAATCCGTCGCCCATCACGCAGGCCGGCGTCGTTGTCGGCACGTTTCAATACATGTCGCCCGAGCAAGTGGAGGGCAAGCCTGCCGACGCGCGCAGCGACATTTTTTCGCTGGGAAGCGTTCTGTATGAAATGGCGACGGGCAAGCGCGCGTTCGACGGGCAAACTTCCGCCAGCGTAATCGCCGCGATTCTCGAACGCGAACCTGCCCAGATAGCGGCGACACAACCAACGTCGCCTCCGGCGCTCGATCGGATCGTGAAATCGTGCCTGGCGAAAGATCCCGACGAACGTTGGCAGACCGCGCACGACGTGAGGCTGCAGCTCCAAAGCCTGCGCGAGAGCGGTTCGCAAACCGCATTCGCAACTGCATCTCCCGGAGCGACTGAAGCCGAGCGCACGCGCGCGAATCGGAACGTCGCAATACCCGTGCTCGCCACGATGGCGATTTCAGCGATCGTCTTCGGCTTGCTCGGATACATGGCGCGACGCTCCACGCCTGCGACGAATTTGCAGACGTCGATTAATCTTCCGCCGGGTGTCCGTCTTGCTCCGCGCACCGTATCGTTCGCGCTGTCGCCCGACGGCAAGCAGTTAGCGTTCGTCGCGTCGAAAGGAGGCGCGGAGCCCCAGCTCTGGCTCCGTTTGCTCGATAAGCAGTCGCCTCAACCGCTCGAAGGCACCGAAGGCGCGGACTCGCCCTTTTGGTCGCCCGATTCCAAAGCCATCGGATTTTTCACTCACGCAAAGCTCGAAAAAATCGATCTCGGCACGGGCACGGTGACGACTCTTGCCGACGCCCCGTATGGCCGCGGCGGCACATGGAACGCAAGCGGCACCATTTTATTCGCGCCGACCAACGTAGGTGGGCTGGCCACTGTCTCTGAGCAGGGAGGAACCCCGCGGCAAATCACCAATGGAGGTGACAACAGCGGGACCGACCGTCTGCCGACATTTCTTCCGGACGGCCAGCACGCGATTTTTGTTCGCGGCCCCGCCGGAGCCTACGTAGGCAACGTGGCGATGCTGCTGGACATTCGCAGCGGCGAAACGCGGCAGTTGTTCGATACGGACAGCCAGGTGCTATGCGCCGAGTCGGGGTACTTGTTTTATATGCGTGGACGCGATCTTTACTCGCAAGCGTTCGACGTGGGCAAGTTTGCAACGACAGGCGAGCCATACCGGCTATTTCAGGGGTTGCTGGTTTATGAAGCGCGACGCGCCGGCGAATTCGCAGTTGCGAACACCGGACTGTTGCTCTACCAGCCCGATCCCGGAATGCCGATGCGGCAACTCGCTTGGTTCGACCTGGCCAGCGGAAAACAGCTCGGCACGATTGGTGAGGCCGCGCGGATAACCAGCTACGCTCTCTCCCCGGACGATCAACGCATCGGGGCGACCGTCGAATCCGGTGTGAATTCTTCCAACCACGCGCCTGCATCCCTCTGGATTTACGACGTGGCGAAGGACTCCGAATCGCGCCTGACATTTAACGAAAGTGCATTGCGCGGCGTCGTATGGGATGCGGACAACCGTTCCGTGATTTACGGAGACGGTGGCGAGACATTCAAGATTTACCGCCAAACCCTTGACGGCCACAGCGTGCCCACCGATCTAAACACCGAGGGAGTTGACGATAGCGAACTGGAATCGGTTTCGCCCGATGGCAAGTGGCTGGGTATTTCGCGCCAACAGCCGCGAACTTTCCAGCTCGAACTCGTACCGATTGCGGACCGAGGGCTCACCCGCGTTTTGTTCGCTCCGAAGGCGGACGCTTTCGGCTTGACCTTCTCGCCCGATGGAAAATGGATCGCTTACGTTTCCAACGAGACGGGCCGCTACGAAGCCTACGCCGGACTCCTGTCGGATACGGCTGTGCGTTGGCAAGTCTCGAAGGAAGGCGCCACTGTCGGCGGATGGACAAAGCAGCCCGGGAAGATGCTCCTGATTCACCTGGATGGGACGGTGGCCATCGCGGACGTCAAGGAGACCGGACAGACGCTCGAGGTCACGAAAATCGTGCCCGCATTTGGCGGGAAGGCTATTTCTGGCTTCGATGATCGCGAGGAAGGTTACATTGCATCGTTAAGCATGAACGTGGCTAGAGATGGCAAACGAATCCTGTTCGCGCCCTTCGTTGACACAGGAACGCCAGACACGATGAATGTTGTCACGGACTGGCGCACGCTCGCAGGGAAGCACTAGGCAGGCTCGCGCGGCTACGAAGGGCGCGGCTTAGTTTTCATGAACCACGTGCCGCCGTGAAGGACTTCGCTGATGGCGGACACCAGGTCGTTCGGTATGCGTTCCTTCGGCACGAAACCCTTCACACCGATACGCTGAAGCTCCGAATAATACTCGGACTGCGCGTGAACGCTGTCCGCGATCACCAATGTGTTCGGACATTTTTCAGCCAGAATTTTCGCGGCGTCGATGCCGTTCATTATCGGCATGCGGATGTCCATCACCACGACGTCCGGTTGCGATTCGATTGTTTTCGCCACGGCGTCAGCGCCGTCGGTTGCTTCAGCGCACACAACGAAGCCTTCGCGGGCTTCGACGATGCGGCGGATGGCGGCGCGGATCATTTTTGCGTCGTCGGCTACGAGGATTCGAGTGTCCATGAATCGAGTGTAGCTGCGTGCCGAGAACCAGCAATACACGCTCTGCTGTAACAACGCGCCCCAGCGTCCGTAGTCATCCCTACGACACAAAGTGACAAGCCTGTGCGAGCGCACACGCTCAGTGCGCAATCGTCCGGAAAGTCACTGTGAGTATTGGGACGAAATTCTCGCTGAGCGCGGGCGCTACTCGAGCCAGTCGGCGATGAAGATGTTCGTCTCGTGCGGCGCGGTTCCGTTACGGTTCGACGCCCAGACGAGCTTTCTGCCGTCGGAACTGAACATCGGAAACGCGTCAAAGCCGGGATAGAGCGTGATGCGCTCGAGGTGCGATCCATCTTCGTTGATCACGAAGAGGTCAAAGCCCGAAGGGTCGTTTTGGTTTTCCATGTTGGACGCGAAAACGATGCGCTTTCCATCCGGCAGCCAGTAGGGCGCAAAATTCGCGGCGCCGTTGTGCGTTACCTGATGTTTGTTCGAGCCGTCTGCATTCATCACCCAGATTTCGAGATTCCCTGGGCGAATCAGACCATGTGCGAGCAGGTCTTTGTAGTCCGAGATTTCCGTCGGAGTTTGCGGGTGTTGCGCGCGGTACACGATTTTCTTCCCGTCGTACGACCAGAACGGGCCGCCGTCGTAACCCAACTCGTGCGTCAGCTGTTTAACGTTCGAGCCGTCGACGTTCATCGTGTAGATGTCGATGTCGCCGTCGCGCGTGGAAGTGAAGACGATGTGTTTGCCGTCGCGCGAGATCGTGGATTCAGCGTTGTAACCCGGCGCGTGCGAGAGCGGAGTGATACTGGAGCCGTCGGCGTTCGCGCGATAGATTGTGTAGGTGTCGTAGATCGGCCAGACGTAGCCGCGCGAGTAGTCCGGCTTCGGCGGGCAGGCGGGGTTCGCGGCGTATGTGGACGAATAGAGAATGTGATTGCCGCCGGGGAAGAAATAGCTGCACGTAGTGCGGCCTTCGCCGTTGCTGACGCGTTTCGCGGCCTGCGGCGTTTTCGACGACGGCGAATCGGGATCGGGCGCAGGCGTTGTGTAGATCTGATCGCACGGAACATTTTCGCCGAGTTCCGGGGCGTAGAACTGGCCCTGGTGCTGGAAAATCAGCTGCTTGTCGTCGGCGGAGAAATAGGCTTCGGCGTTTTGTCCACCAAAGGTGACTTGGCGAATGTCGCGAAGGTGAATCTCGCCAATCGTGCCGAG
>JBEKJW010000073.1:0-18510 GCA_050011035.1 Candidatus Acidiferrales bacterium | reverse complement strand
GACTACATGGAGCTGACGGGCATTTTTACGACGTCGTCGATCTGTAGAGTTTCCTTGACGACGTAGCCTTCGGCGTATTTGACACCGATGAGGCGGCCGAAGTGCATGGCCTGGACGCTCATACGGTCTTCCAGTTCGTCGAGAGGGATTTTCACGCGACCGTCGGGCGCTTTACTGGCGGGATTGAACTGCGATTCGTATGCGAGGATGGCGCGCTTGCGCTGGTCGTAGTAGGGCGTGATGTCGACCGCGAAAGTTGGCTGCGCGTATTCGTACGCGGCGGCGTAGAGAATTTTAAACGGCCGATAGGCGGCGCCCTGCATCGGATAACCGTCCCAGTAAGGGATGATCACGGTGTGAGGCTCGAGTTCGCGAATGATTTCGGCGACGCGGATTTTGAATGCATCCGTGACGGCGAGTTTGGCGTCGGGGAGATTGGCGTTACGGCGGACTTTGACGTTGAGGAGTTTTGCGGCGGCTTGGGCTTCTTTTTCGCGGGTTTCCGGAGTGCCGCGAGTGCCGGTTTCGCCGCGAGTGAGATCGAGGATGCCGGTTGCGTAGCCGGCGTCGGCCATTTTGAGGAGCGTGCCGCCGCTGGTGAGTTCCACGTCGTCGGGATGCGCGGCGATTGCTAGCAGGTCGACTTTCATCAGGCCTCCAGGGAACAGAGATTCTACACCAGGGGTGGGGACGCGTTTGTCGGTGGCGATGGTATGGTGGAGACCGTTTGGTGGTGGGCTGCAGACTGAAGTCTGTGACGCGAAAGAATCCGTTGCGCGTGGGTAGGCGAGGGTGTGAATTCGGCGGCGTTTTGGCGATGGCTCAACCCGCACGTCAGAGGATCTGACGTGCGCACAGGCACGAATGCCTGGGCCACAGGCTGAAGTCTCTGGGACGAGTGCACTGAGCTTGAGCAGACTTGGGAGATGAGCGATGAGTGAGAAGGCGCTGCAGGGGCAGGTTGCGGTTGTGACTGGGGCGGCGAAGCGGATTGGGCGGAGTATTGCGCTGAGGTTTGCGGAAGCGGGGGCGCATGTTGTGGTGAATTACGACAGTTCGAAGGCTGAGGCGGAGGCTGTCGTCGAGGAGATTAAGGCGAAGGGCGTCAATGCGGTTGCGGTGCAGGGGAATGTCGCGCATCGAGATGACGTTCAGAAGCTGTTTCGCGCCGTGGAGGCGCAGTTTGGACGGCTGGACATATTGGTGAACAACGCGGGGATGTTTTTTTCGGCGAAGTTCGAGGAGCTGACCGAAGAGCAGTGGGACCGGATCATGGATACGAATTTGAAATCGCAGTTTTTGTGCAGCCAGACGGCGGCGCCGCTGCTGAAGAAGAGCGGACGAGGGCGGATCATCAACCTTTCGTCGCTTGGCGGGCTGCTGCCGTGGCCGGGCTTCACGCACTACTGCGTCTCGAAGGCGGGCTCGATCATGTTGACGAAGTGCCTGGCGCGGGTGCTCGGACCGGAAATTACGGTGAATAGCATCGCGCCGGGAACGATCCAGTTTGAGGGCGAGGAGCCTGACACGGATTTCATCAAGCGCGTGCCGCTGCATCGCGTGGGAACGGGAGACGACATCGCGGAGGCGGCTTTGTATCTGGCGACGGCGCCGTTTATGACGGGGCAGATTCTGGCGGTGGATGGTGGAAGGTTGTTGGTGTGACCTAATCCGCCACGCGGTAATCCCGCGCAAATCGCGAACCGTTTATTGCTTTATGCCGACAGCCTGCGTAGTTCCAGAGCCACGTCTTCACGACGTGAGAGACAGAGTGTCGTGTGATCTCGTTGTCGAGACAGTAGCGAGAATCTAGCCAAGTTGATAATGGTCTCGTGCTCTTGCTCGAATTGCACGAGCGACAACACATCGCAAGATTGGTTACGCAGAGTGGGCAGATATTTTCGTTGTCGATGTGCTCCACATTCGCTTCTCGAGGTTGTTTGAGACGGAATCGCCTTATTGCGATTCCGCAATAAACGCAGTTCTTGTCACGCTTTCGGATAGCAGCCTCAGTACTGACGAATATTACGTAACCCTTCTTCTGGACAACTGCTCCGCCGACTGGGATCGGAGATACCCGCCTCCGGGCCCGAGAGTGCTTTGTGCTGGCCATACTGAATTCGTATTACAAGGAAAGGCAGGAAACAAGGAGACGAAGATACTCAGTACATCTGTACCTATCGGGAGCTGTTAATGGTCGCGGGAGGTGGTTCGCAGCATGACGCGTTCTTCGGGCTCGGGGGACTTTAGGGTGATGTGGAGGTTGAGGCCGACGAATTCGGGAAGCCCTAGCTGGAGCTTGGGTGGGAAGACGACCTGGAGGACTAGCATCACGCTGAAGAATGCGGGGAGCGCGGAGAGGAACGCTACCCAGAACGTTTTCTCGTGGCGGCCGAGCAACGGAATCAGCGCGAAGAAAAGAGCGGCGGTGAGAGCCCATTGAATGAACATGCCGCCCCAGCGAAACAGACTCGCGCGCGAGTCGCGAGGGCTGAGTAAGGCGCCGCAGGCTCCGCAGCGTAGCGGGCCGGATTTGGGTCCGACGTTCAGATACACCGGCCCCTTGCAATTCGGACATTTACGGCGGACCGAGCCGTAGCCGAAGCCATCCCCCGGCGAGAACGACGGCGCCGTGGCCCACAAAATCGCGGCGTACTGGAATTGCAGCGCAAGCCGCGCGACGACGACCAGCACGAACGATCCCGACCACAAATAAATCGCGGCAAATACAGCACCGACAAAGGTCTCGGTGATTCCGCCGGAAAGTCCGGAGTACGCGAAGGCGATGCCGTAAGCGAGCGACACGGCGACGAGAGCGAATTCGTTGGAGTGGCCGTCGGCGACGAGGGAGCGGAGGCACATCACGCGCCAATATTCCTGAATCAAGATGGTGGTCGCGAGCGCGCCGGAGAGAAACCACACCGAGCCGCCGAGGGCGATCAGAGTCTGCATGCGGAAGCGCTTTTCTTTCGGCAGGATCTGGCGGATCAGCGGCATCACGCCGCCGATCGCGAGGCCGAAGATAAAGCCGGCGATGATCTGGCGGGCGACGGGCCATGGGATGCGAGCAGCGGGCGAATAATGATGATGAAAACCAGGAAGAAAGATGACGGCGGCGAGGACGGCGAGATGAATCGCAACGCTTCCGAGGGCCCAGCTTTGCGCTGCAGATTCGGCGTCACGCTTGGTGGAAGCCGTAAGACCGGAGCGCAGTGACGCCGCGAGACGGTTGGAAACGTGGGTCGAGAAGAGAGAGAGAGCCCACGTTCCGACAGGTAGCGAGATCAGTGCCGTGAGGCTAGCCGGGTTCATCACTGTGCGTTACGCGTTACGAAATGGCCGGGTTCGGTTTCTCCGCGTCGATGCCGAGATCCTTAATCGCTTTATCGACCACGCAGGCTTCAATCTTACCGTCGAGAAACAGTTCGTTCAGCGTGGCGACGGTGATGAAGCGCGCATCGACTTCGAAGAACTCGCGCAGCGCGGTGCGGCCTTCGCTGCGGCCAAAGCCGTCGGTGCCGAGAGATGCCATGCGATTGGGGACCCACTTCGAGATCACGTTGGGCAGCGTCTTTAGATAGTCAGTGGCGGCGACGAGGACGCCCTTCGCGCCCTTGAGACATTCGGTGACGTAAGGAACGCGTGGCGCCTCTTTCGGGTGGAGACGGTTCCAGCGCTCGACTTCATTACCGTCCATGTAGAGTTCCTTGTAGCTGGTCACGCTCCACACATCGGCGGCGACGCCGTATTTTTCCGCGAGAATTTGCTGCGCCTTGAGAGCTTCGTTGAGAATCGCACCGCTGCCTAAGAGCTGCGCGTGAAGCTTGGCGTCCGGATTCGATGCGGCGCGGAATTTATACATCCCACGAAGGATGCCTTCGCGCACGTCTCCCGGCATGGGCGGCATCGCGTAGTTCTCGTTCATCACGGTGATGTAGTAGAAGATGCTTTCTTCGTTGTGGTACATACGGCGAATGCCGTCTTCGATGATCACGGCGAGTTCGTAGGCGTAGGCGGGATCGTAGGCTTTCAGGTTTGGCACGGGCAGCGCGAGGATGTGGCTGTTGCCGTCCTGATGCTGCAAGCCTTCGCCGGAAAGTGTGGTGCGTCCGGCGGTTCCGCCGAGCAGGAATCCGCGCACGCGCATGTCAGCGGCGGCCCAGATGAAGTCCGCAATGCGCTGAAAGCCGAACATCGAGTAATAAATGAAGAACGGAATCGTGTTGATGCCCTGGGTGGCGTATGCAGTGCCCGCGGCGATGAACGAACCCATCGAGCCAGCTTCAGTGATGCCTTCTTCGAGGATCTGGCCGTCCTGTTTTTCGTGGTAGTAGAGCAAGGTGTTCACGTCGACGGGCTCGTACTTCTGGCCAACGCTGGAGTAAATGCCGATGGTGCGGAAGAGCGACTCCATGCCGAAGGTGCGGGCTTCGTCGGGGACGATGGGGACGATGAGCTTCCCGATTTCGGGATCGCGCAGCATCTTTTTCAAGATGCCGACGAAAGCCATGGTGGTGGAGACTTCGCGTCCGTCGCTGCCCTCTTCGAATTCCTTGAAGAGCTCGGCGTTGTTGGCGACAAGCGCTTTTGCGCGAATGCTGCGAGCGGGCATGTACCCACCGAGTTCCTTGCGGCGCGCGTGCATGTACTGCAGCTCTTCGGAATTCTCAGACGGGCGGTAGAAGGTGACGTGCGAGACCTGCTCATCGGTGAGCGGGATGTCGAATCGGGTGCGAAATTCCTTCAACTCGTCTTCGTTGAGCTTTTTCTGCTGGTGCGTGACGTTCTTGCCTTCACCGGCTTCACCGAGGCCGTAACCTTTGATGGTGCGCGCAAGAATTACGGTGGGCTGGCCTTTGTGCTCGGTGGCGGCTTTATAGGCGGCGTAAACCTTGCGCGGATCGTGGCCACCGAGGCGCAGACGACGCAGCTCTTCATCGGAGAGCGGCTCGACGAGTTGGAGCAAGCGCGGATCGGAGCCGAAGAAATGTTCGCGGACGTAGGCGCCGGATTCGACGACGAGCTTCTGGTATTCGCCGTCGACTAGTTCGCCCATGCGCTTGACGAGCAGGCCTTCGGTGTCGCGCTCGAGAATCGCGTCCCACTCGGTGCCCCAGAGAACTTTGATCACGTTCCAGCCGGCGCCGCGGAAGGCGGATTCAAGTTCCTGAATAATTTGGCCGTTGCCACGCACAGGACCATCGAGGCGCTGGAGATTGCAGTTGATAACAAAAATTAGATTGTCGAGCTTTTCGCGCGAGGCGAGTGTGATAGCGCCGAGAGATTCTGGCTCGTCTGTTTCGCCGTCGCCGAGGAACGCCCAGACTTTCGCGTCGGTGGCGGGTTTCAGGCCGCGGTTTTCGAGGTAACGGTTGAATCGAGCCTGATAGATCGCCATGAGGGGCGAAAGGCCCATCGAGACGGTGGGGAATTCCCAGAAATTCGGCATCAGCCACGGATGCGGATAAGAAGAGAGGCCACCACCGGGCTTCAGTTCACGCCGAAAATTTTCGAGCTTTTCCGTGGAGAGGCGGCCTTCGAGGAACGCGCGCGAGTAAATGCCTGGCGCGGCGTGGCCCTGGAAGTAGACAGTATCGCCTTCGAATCCCGGCGTGCGTGCGCGGAAGAAGTGGTTGAAGCCCACTTCATAAAGAGTCGCCGAAGATGCAAAAGTTGATATATGTCCGCCGATATTGTGCTCTTCTTTATTGGCGCGGACGACCATGGCGGCGGCGTTCCAGCGGACTAGGCTCTTGATGCGGCGCTCGAGGGGTTGATCGCCGGGGAAATCGGGCTGCATCTGGTGAGGAATGGTGTTTACGTAAGGTGTGTTCGCATTGAACGGGATTTCGATGCCGATGACTTTGGCGTGCGCGCGAAGGCGTTCGAGAATATAGGAGGCGACATCCGGGCCGCTCGACTGCAAAACGGCGTCGAGCGATTCAAGCCACTCCTGAATCTCGGCTCCATCGAGACCTTGCAACGGCGCGCTAAGTTCGTTCTCCATGTCCTCGTTCATTCCTCTCGCCCGCGAGAGTTGCGGGTGTCCTGCTGAAACTGCGGCAGGTTTAGAATACACCGGACGCGTGATTGTGGACACTGGCAACCGACGGCCCCATCAAATTGCCTTATCGCCCAAATAAGGAAAATCTTTCAGATTTTAAAACGAGGGAGCCATGGATGGAGAAAATGCGGCGCGGCTTTCGGCAGCGCCAATGCTGGTAACGGACCGGCTGCGGCTTCGCGCACACACAGCAGCGGATTTTGAGGCGAGCGCGGCGATGTGGGGCAATCCGGAGGTGACGCGATTCATCGGCGGAAGGCCGTTTACTCGCGAAGAGTCGTGGACGCGCGTGTTGCGATGCCCGGGACATTGGGCGCTGATGGGATTTGGATTCTGGGTGGTGGAGGACCGCGCGAGCGGAAAATTTATCGGCGAAGCGGGATTCATGGATTTCAAGCGCGACATCGAGCCTCCTGTGGTGGACATGCCGGAGGTCGGCTGGGCGTTTGTACCTGAAGCGCACGGGCGTGGAATTGCGACGGAGACAGCGCGGGCGCTGGTGGCGTGGGGCGATGTGCATTTTGGGACGCGCTCGACGACGTGTTTGATTGACGAGGCGCACACGACTTCGATTCGCGTGGCGGAGAAATGCGGATATCGGCCGTGGCGGAGCGTGAAGTATCACGGGCACGCGGAGGTTTTGTTTTTGCGCGAGGCGCGTGGAGGCCTGGTGAAGAATCGTTAGAGCGTCGCGATGAGGATCATGGCGAGCGCGAGGAAGTGACGGAGTTTCATGCGGGGATTCTCCCGCGGCTGGTCGGCGAAAGGGGAGTCACATTTTACGAGGGACCTTGGTACTGGAACTTGAGCGGCTTCTTGCTTCGCGGCGGTCGGCGCGTCGCGTGGCTAGGGTTTGAGCTTGCCGGTGGCGAGAAGATGGATCAAGTCGCGGTCGGCGGGTAGGAAGTTCAGTTCGGGCAACGTTTGCGCCTCGCGCCATTCGATCGATTCGAAGACGCGATTTTCGATCGTGCCGCCGGTGATGCGCGCGCGGAGGAAAATCAGTTCGATGGGCTCGCTCATCTGCGCGTATTGATGGCGGGCACGCATTACCTCGGCGCCGATTTCGGACGCGACGCCGAGTTCCTCTTCGAGTTCGCGCGCTAGAGCTTCGGCGGGCGATTCGCCGGGCTTCAACTTGCCGCCCGGAAATTCCCACATCAACTCGAAGGTGTCGCCTCGTTTGCGCTGGCAGACGAGCAGCTTGCCGTTTGATTCGATGAGAGCTGCGACGACCGTCAGCACGAGCGAGATCCTTTGCTGGGCTTCGATCTGCGCTTCCTTGGCGGCGTTGTGTACTCGTTCCAGATCGCGCGATAGAGCTGCTCGGCGCCTTCAATCAGTGGTGGGCCGGGAGTGTTGAGAAGTTCGTCGCAGATCACGTGGACGCGGCCGGATTGCACGGCAGAGACGTCTTTCCATTTCGGATTGTTGAGCGCCGATTCGGGCTTGGAGCGATCGCCGGTGGCGGTCCAGGCTAGGACGATCACGTCAGGATTCGCGATGGCGATTTCTTCGTCGCTTACTTGCGCGCCTGCGGCTACGGCTGGCGTGGCGCCGGCGAGTACGATAAGTTCGGCGACCCACGGTGGCGAGCTGATGCGGGGATTCGACCAAGCCTCCGCGTAGACCTTCGGTTTCGTGGACGATTTGTGTGAACGCGCTTTCCTTCTTACGGATTCGAAACTTCTGTTCATTTTTGTGATCAGGCGCTCGGCTGCTGCGGCGCGGGCCACGAGACGGCCCAGCGTGCGGGCGTCATTTTCAATATCGGCCAGGGTGCGCGGATTGATCGCTAGGAACGCGACGGGCTGGGCGAGGATTTCTTCGACGGTCTCGAGGGCGAAGGGGACGGACCCGATGATGAGTGTCGGCTTGAGGCGCATGACTTCGGCGACGTTGAGTTTCCAGCAATCGCCGACGGTGGGGAGGGCGGAGACGGGGGCGACGTCTTTGCACCAGCGGCTGACGGCCACGAGATCGTGCGTGCCGCCGAGGGCGTGGAGGATCGAAGTGACGTTGGGTGCTAGGGAGACGATGCGAGTGGTGGTGCGGGGCATGTGCGGACTGGGAGAGTTTAGCGCGGGTGATGCGGGAGGCGAAGAAAGTTGTTGGGTGCGCGAGGTGATGTGTGTGGTGCGGAGTTCGTGGCTTAACCCGCGGCCCACTAAGCGGGGATCGCGCACAGACTCCAGAGTCTACGTTATCGCGCCCTGAAGGGCGGCCTCTCGAAGACGAGCCGGTACTGAATTACTCTGGTGCGAGACTTGCCGTGAAGAGTCGAGGGCTAAAAGGAAACGCGCCGGCTGAATGCTCCGGCGCGTTTGATGTGCCGCACCCCTGTGCGGCGGATTTTTATAGTGCTTACTGGGCGGCTTCAACCTTCTTGAGCGCCGGCTTCGGGATCTGCCAGATCAAGCCGGAATCATCCGCGTTGTTCGGGAAGAACATCGAGGACTTCTGGCCCGAGGGCAGAAGAATGATGTCCGCGCGGCGGTTGTAAGCGTACCAGTTGCCCGTCAGGTTCTTGGCGCGAGCCTTCGGAGCAGCGTTCGGGTTCGTGTCTTCCAGGTCCTTCACTTCTTTCTTGTCCAGCAGACGATCCTTGCCGTAAGCAGCGGTCTGGATCTTGTCGGCGGTGATGCCCTGGTCAACGAGGAACTGCTTGATGCGTTCGACGCGGCGTTCGCTGAGGTCCTGGTTGAACTGCTTGCTACCACGGACGTCGGTGTGCGCTTCGACGGAAAGCTTCGCATCCGGATCGTATTCGAGATACTTCTTGAAGCCGTCGGCGAGCGTGGCGAGTTCGAGCTGTTGGCTCTTCACCAAGCCGACCTGCGGGTTCTTCTTATCCGGGTAGTCCGTCGGGTAGAACACGGACTGAAGCAGAACGGTCGGGATCGGTTCGATCGAACCGGTCACGTGAACCGCGGCAGTCTGATCGTTCGAGCCGCCGCAAACGTTCGTGGCGTGCAGGACGTAGTTGCGGTTCTCGTCGACGGGACCAATGTCGGTCTTCGACGGATCAGCCTTGATGGCCTGCGAACCGTTGAGGTCCACTTTACCGATCGGATCGAGCGTTGCGCTGTCCGCGTTGCTGGTGGTCCAGGTCAGCGTGCCGTTGTCGTCCGTGATGACTTTGTCGCCGATCTTGCGGTAGTGCAGCTCGGTCGGGTTGGCGGTGAGCGTCGCATCGACCTTGGTGTTGACGTTCAGCGTTGTGGACGAAGTGACTTTGCCGCCCGGGCCAGTGCCGGTCAGGTTGTAAGTAGTGGTGGCGTGCGGCGAAACCGTTTGCGAGCCGCTCGGGCCGCCTGCGGTGACGCCGTTGTCGATCGTGGTGTCGACGACGTCCTGGGTCTGCCATGCAAGCTGCGCCGGCTGGCTGCAGTTGATCTGTGCCGGCGTGACGGCGAAGCTGCCGACCTTCGGCGGCGCCACGACAACCTGAGCGCTGGCGATGCCCGCTTCAAAGCGAGGCAACGGAGCCTTCTTGTTGACGGCGTCGGCGTGAGGCCAGTTCTTGGTTTCGACTTGACCGTTCTTGGTGACGTGGATGATGGTCTTCTTGTTGGCTTCCACGGTAACGGTGCCAGTGTAGAGTTCCTTGTCGTCACGCATGATGGTGACCTGGTGCTGGCCCGGGGGAAGGAGCAGTTCCTGGTGCCAATCCCAGTCGTGGTTGAATTCGTCCACGTTTCCGACGAAGTAATCCACTTTCTTGCCGTTCAAAAGGACGGCGGCCTTACCTTGGGGCTTAAACTCGATCATCAAGTACCCGTACGGTCCGGGAACCTTGTCACCGTAAGCCTCGAGGTTCACGACGAGGTCGGTGGTCTTTCCGGCGGTAATGGAAACGCTCTGGGAGAAGATTTTGTAGCCGTAATTCACGACAACCACGGTGTGATTGCCGGCGGGGAGGGAGTAGGAATGGCTGCCTTCCTTAATGGCCTTGCCATCCACAAAAAGGTAGCCCTGCGGCGGGGTCACCTTTAGTTTAAGCTTCCCGTCCTGCGCGAAACTCGCGTGTGCGCACAGCGCGAAAGCGATCGCGAGACCGAGAATCTTTCCGATTCGTAGCATCTTTCTATCTCCTGATATTGCTCGTAGGCGTAGTTGTTGTTCACTTTCCCCGTGCCCGTCGGGGAAACGAAGGCTTGGAGGGCATACGTTACTTTCGTAAGCCTACTTCTGTCAACGCTTTTCAGAGATGAAGCAATGCATGGTGCAACATGAAAGCTGGCTGTGAAACGCAATCGAATACCAGTTTGGGCAAATAGGCGTTACCGAACAATAGGGTAAAAACCTGATAAGCGGATTGTGATGTTGGCGCGCGATGCGCTCGCTCAGGCAAACAGGTAGCGAAGATTCGGCGGTGCGTTGGGTGCGTATGGCGCGCACCGGAAGTTGGCGTGAAATGTTTACTTTGAGGTTCGAACTGCGGCGAGCGATTTGTGATTTAATCGGGCGCGCGTTTGTGAAACGACGGGATTTTTCCAATTCGGGAAGGTGGCGGTAATGAAGGCGATCCTCTACAGCGAACACGGCGGTCCCGAAGTTCTGAAGTACACGGATACGCCGAAACCGACGATCGACGCGAAAGAAGTTCTAGTACGCGTGAGGGCGTGCGCGTTGAACCATCTCGATCTTTGGATCCGCAAGGGCATTCCCGGACAGAAGACGCCGATGCCGCACATTCCCGGGAGCGACATCGCGGGCGAAGTCGCCGAAGTGGGCACCGGAGTCGACAACGTGAAGGTTGACGATCACGTGATGCTGCAACCGGGAATTTCGTGTGGGCTGTGCGACAAGTGCCTTGCGGGCGCAGACAATTTTTGCCGGGTGTACACGTTGTTTGGGCAGGACGTAGATGGCGGTTGCGCGGAGTATGTGAAATCGCCCGCGGTGAACTGCGTTCCGATCCCGAATGCGATTCCGTTTGAAGAGGCTGCGGCGTTTCCGCTGGTTTCGATCACCGCGTGGCATATGCTGATGACGCGCGCGCAGCTTCGCGCCGCGGAGACCGTGCTGGTGCTCGGCGCGGGTAGCGGCGTGGGGACCGCGGCGATTCAGATCGCGAAAGCGGCGGGCGCGCGCGTGATTGCGACGGCAGGGTCGGACGCGAAGCTCGCGAAGGCTCGCGAACTGGGCGCCGACGACGTGATCAACCACTCGACACAGAAAATCGCCGACGAGGTGAAGAAGCTGACGAACCGGCGCGGAGTTCAGATGGTGTTCGAGCATACGGGCGAAGCGACGTGGGAAGACAGCATTCGCAGCCTCGAGCCGGGCGGAAGGCTGGTGACGTGTGGGGCGACGACCGGATACAACGGCGCGCTGGATATCCGCTACCTTTTCACGCGGCAGCTGTCGGTGCTGGGGTCGTTCATGGGGAGCAAGGCGGAACTTTTTCCGGCGCTCGAGCTCTACAAGCGCGGGAAGCTGAAGCCGGTGATCGACATCGTGCTGCCACTCGAAAAATGCCAGGAAGCGCACGAAAGGCTCGAGCATCGCGAACAGTTTGGCAAAGTGGTGTTGAAGGTCGCGTAACGCCGCGCCGAAGGAGTCGTGACGATGTTGACGAACCCGCCGCCGTTGAAGGGATCGATGCCGGACCCGGACCAAGATCCGACGCTTTCGGCGAAGCGGCGCTGGTCGATCTTCGGGATCGTGGTGCTGATCCTCGCGGGCTACATCTTTTTTGTTTTCTGGACGCGGCGACAGGACAACGCGCTAATCCAGCGCGAGCAGGCGGAGAAAGCCGCGGCAGACCAGCGCGAGGTGGATGAGAAGTCGATCGAGTCGCTCGGCGGATCGGACTTCAAGATTCTGGCGTTCTACGCTTCGCCGGGCTACATTGCGAAAGGTGACACGGTGGATTTGTGCTACGGCGTTTCGAACGCGAAGACTGTGACGATCGAACCGCCAGCTGGAAACATCTGGGTGTCCACGAACCGCTGCCTGCAGATTCATCCGACCAAAACAACGAAGTACGTTTTTACCGCGGAAGACGTTAAGGGCAACAAGCAGACCGCGGACCTGACCATCACTGTCAAGTAAACCGTGAAGTAAGCGCGGACAATCGAAGCGAGGAAACATGGACGAGAAAAGTTCGAACGGGCGACGTGACTTTATCAAGCGCGGAGCGGTGGGCATGCTCGCCGCTGCGGCCGGTGGCGGCAGGAGCGTGGGCGCTTCGGTGACGCCGCGCGAAAAACCGGCGAGCGCGCCAGTGCCGTTTCCTGTGAGCGCGTTTGAACTGGACGAGATTACGTTCGGCGAGCTGCAAGTGGGAATGACGTCGGGAAAGTGGACGGCGCGCTCGATCGCGGAGAAATATTTGGCGCGGATCGCGGAAATTGATGTGAGCGGGCCGGCGCTCAAGTGCGTGATCGAAACGAACCCGGACGCGTTGGCGATTGCCGACGCGCTGGATAAGGAGCGCACATCGAAGGGGCCGCGCGGGCCGCTGCACGGCATTCCCATCCTAATCAAAGACAACATCGACACCGCGGACAGGATGATGACGACGGCGGGCTCACTCGCGCTGGTGGGTGCGAAGCCGCCGAATGATTCGTTCGTCGTGCAGAAGCTGCGCGAATCGGGTGCGGTGATTCTGGGCAAAACCAATCCGAGCGAATGGGCCAACATTCGATCGAGCCACGCGACGAGCGGATGGAGCGGTCGAGGCGGGCTAACGAAGAATCCGTACGCGCTCGATCGCAATCCGTGCGGGTCGAGTTCGGGTTCGGGCGCGGCAGCGTCGGCGAATCTGGCGGCGGGTACGGTGGGGACGGAGACGGACGGCTCGATTGTATGCCCGTCATCGGCGAACGGAATTGTGGGTATCAAGCCGACGGTGGGACTTATCAGCCGGGCGGGAATTATTCCGATCTCGCATTCGCAGGACAGTGCCGGGCCGATGTGCCGCACGGTGACCGACGCGGCGATTCTGCTGGGCGGGCTGACGGGCGTCGATGCGGAGGACTCCGCGACGGCGGAGAGCGCGGGGAAGTCGCTTACGGATTACACAAAGTTTCTCGATCCGAATGGATTGAAGGGCGCTCGAATTGGCGTGTGCAGGAAATTCTTCGGATTCAACGATTTTGTCGATGCGCTGATGGAAACGGCCATCGATACGATGCGGCGCGCGGGCGCGGTGATTGTCGACCCGGCGGACGTGAATATTGCGGCGAACGCGGGCGCGCTGGAATTTACGGTGCTGTTGTATGAATTGAAAAGCGACTTGAACGCGTATCTTGCGCGGCTTGGTCCGAGCGCGCCGGTGGAGACGCTCGCGGATATCATTGCTTTCAACGACGCGCACAAAAGGCAGGAGATGCCGTATTTCGGGCAGGACACGTTTTTGAAGGCGCAGGCGAAGGGGAGCCTCGCGAACCAGGAATATCTGGACGCCGTGAAAGACCTGCTGACCGCTGGACGGACAGAAGGCATCGACAAGACGATGAACGCGAACAATCTGGACGCGTTGATCGCGCCGACGGGTGGGCCGGCGTGGGTGACGGACCTTGTCAATGGCGACAACGGAGCGGGGCAGACTTCGTCGGCTGCGGCAATCGCGCGGTATCCGAGTGTGAGTGTGCCAGCGGGCAGAGTGTTTGGCCTGCCAGTGGGGATTTCGTTTTTCGGGCGTGCGTGGAGCGAGGGGACGTTGATCAAGCTTGCTTACGGGTTCGAACAGCTTACGAAGATACGCCAGGCGCCTCAGTTCTTACCGACGGCGGACCTTACCTTGAAGCAGTAGCGTAAATCGAGCGACAAACCGAATATTTCAATCTGGTTACACGCAGGTGCCGCGGCGTTTTGCGAAACGTCGCGGCAATGCGACACTAATTTCATGACCAAATCGACCAAACCTATAGCAATCGTTTTTCTCGTTGGATGTTTCACTGCGGTGCCGCTACTTGCGCAGCAGACGCCCTCGACGACACCGTCGGGCGGCTCGCAAGGTTCCGCGGGCTCGAGTGGTGCTTCGAGTACCACCAAATCCGCGCAATCGACCGTTGGGGGGGCCAGCAGCACGGCGAAGAGCGGGACGTCAACGGCGGCTCACCGCTCGGCTACCACGGCTGCGGCGCCGCTCGTGCTGAAGACCGACAAACAAAAGCAGAGCTACGCGATCGGCCAGAGCATCGGTCAGGGCGTGCAAAAGAATTTTCAGCGTGACGGAATCGACGTGGACCCGGCGATTCTAGCCCGCGCGATTCGCGACGCGCTTACGAACGCAAAGCCGGCGATGACGGACGAAGAAAGCAAAGCGACGCTCGATGCACTGAAGACGCAAATCATGGCGAAACGAGAGGCGACCGCCAAGGCGGCGCAAGCGGAGGCACAAGTGCAGGGAGATGCGAACAAGAAGGCGGGCGACGCGTTTCTGGCGGACAACAAGACGAAGGACGGCGTGGTGACGCTGCCGAGCGGCTTGCAATACAAAGTGATTACCGCAGGCACGGGCCCGAAGCCGGCGGCGACGGACACGGTCGTCTGCAACTACCGCGGCACGTTGATTGACGGCAAGGAATTCGACGCTTCGGCCAAGCACGGAGGCCCGGCGTCGTTTCCTGTGAATGGCGTGATTAAAGGTTGGACCGAGGCGTTGCAGCTGATGCCCGTCGGGTCGAAGTGGCAGCTCTTCATTCCGCCGAATCTCGCGTACGGCCCTCAGGGCGCGGGTGCGGACATCGGTCCGAATTCTACGTTGGTGTTTGACGTCGAATTGCTCTCGATTAAGGATAAGAGCGGAAAACCAGCTGGGGGCACGAACTAGCAGTCCACGCTGCAACGCTTCACCGTCTGCACGTCCGCACGCGCCGATTGCTTTCCGGGTTGCCGGCGTGCAGAATGTTTAAAGGAGCACACTAGAGGCCATGTCCGTCGAACTCGCGAAGGGTGTTACGCTCGAACAGCCGGGACAGGACGCGAATTTCCTGAAGGACGAGGGAATTCTGTTCGCGTCGCTGGACAAGGTGGTGAACTGGGCGCGCCGCAGCTCGATCTGGCCGATGTCGTTTGGCCTGGCGTGCTGCGCGATTGAAATGATGTCGATGGCGTCCTCACGCTACGACATCGCGCGGTTCGGCGCCGAAGTCTTCCGCGGGTCGCCGCGGCAGTCGGACCTGATGATTATTGCCGGACGCGTGTCTGTGAAGATGGCGCCGGTGATCAAGCAGCTGTACGCGCAAATGCCCGAGCCGAAGTGGGCGATTTCGATGGGTGCGTGCGCGACTTCGGGGGGCGTATTCAACAACTACGCTGTGGTGCAGGGCGTAAATCAAGTGATTCCTATCGACGTGTATGTGCCTGGGTGCCCGCCGCGGCCTGAGGCGCTGCTCTACGCGATCTTCCAGCTGCAGAAGAAGATTGACCGCGACAAGGGCAGCTTCATGCGCTCGATGAACTTCGGCGACAATAACCGCCCTCGCGCCTGATTCGTTAGCCCCCGATTTGAGTTCCTCTGCCTCCTGAGCTTGCTGAACATGGAGATCGGCGACAGCTAGTCTCAGACCAACCTAAAAACTTCGAGGATTTCCATTCGTCAGCGGAGACTTGCGCCTCGAGGTGGTTACGTATTACCCACAAAGATTATTCGAGCGGGCCGCCGCCTTCGGTGTCTTCCCACAGAACGCCACAGTGGTTGCAATGCCATCCCGGATAGTTCGAGCGGACAGGTATGTTGAGGACGAGAACCGGAGGAAGGCTCGCGCGTTTGTTTAGCGCCTGATACGAAACGTCAGGCGAATTGCATTGCGGACAGCGCGGGTGTGGGACAGTTTCGCCGTCCGGAAACTCGATCGGAGACTCCCAGCCCTGCGCCAGGGTTTCCTTTGCGGCTTCGAGATCTTCCTGCTTCACAGCGAGTTTGACCCCGCCGATCGCCTGAGACAGCAGCCAATCCATGCGAACCATAGTTTCATCGACGAGGAAACTCTTGATACCTGCTGAATCCAGAAAGCCTTTCGCGATTAGAGCGGGTGGGAGATCGCGAAACCTTTCGACGATGACCATTCGCTCGGGGTCCGGGCGTTCATCGACGGTTCGTGCGTTTGCGGCAATTGCGTCGGACGTCGCAGCCGCAGATTCACCCGGGGTCGTATCGAGAGTTTCGGCTGTGAGATCGCGTCGCACGAATTCATCATCGAACGCTGCACGTGCAACGGGAAGAAGCGAGTCGCGTTGGCGGGCGAGCGTTTCAATCTCGTCGTCGCGTTTTCGGGCGTAGGTCTCAGCGAAGCGCTTGAATTCTTTGCTTTCTCGATTGACTTCGCCGGGCTTGAGTTCGCTGACTGGATCCGGGACGCCGGATGTTTTGGGAGGCAGCGCGCTCAGACCCCGGCGCGCAATTTCTTCGTCCAGCGCCGCGCGCGCGGCGTCGGTTAGCTGATCCCGCTCAAGTGCCAGCTCCTGGAGTTCGAGATCGTATTTCTGCGCATAAATTTTTACGAAGCGCTGGTGCTCGTCGTCCGGCCGGGTCGGCATCGACGGCAGTATAGGCGCGAGACTGGCTAGAAGCCAGACACCAATTGTGAAGATATCTGCGGCGCCAACGTTCGTGGCTTCGGTTTACTCAATAATTTCGGCGGTAGAGCCGTCGTCGACGTCGAGGACGGTGCCAGGGGCGTCGTGTTCGCGGCGGGAGTAGCCCATGCCGATGGCGGTCTTGTCGCGGGGGGAGTAGGCGGCGCTGGTAACCAACCCGACTTCGCGGCCGTCAGCGCGAAGTCGGGTGCCGAACGCGGGTGGGTCGGGCGTCGAAAATTTTAGCTTTACGCGAACGCGGTTCACTTGACCGCGCGAACGCACGCGCTCGACGATTTCCTGGCCTGTGTAACAGCCCTTGCTGAAGTTAATGTGGGTGTCTTCGACGCGCGCTTCGTGCGGGATCACGGTGTCGTTGAAATCGGCGGGGTAGAAGGGAATTCCGGATTCGAGGCGCAGGGCTTCGAATGTTTTGGTGCCGATGGGCGCGCCGCCGCGAGCTGTGACGAGTTTTGACAGATTCTCCCAGAGTTCAGGAAGGAGTTTTCGCGAGGCGAGAATCTCGACGCCGGGAGACTTATCGCGTGGGCCGAAGCGCGAGCGGCGGATGATTTCGCACGGAATGCTGTCGATATGCACGGCGCGGATGGCGAGTTCGGGCATGTCCGCGATGCCAAGATTGTAGGCGTGGTCGATGTCGCGCACGGCTTGAGGGCCTTCGATCGCGAAGCTGCCCATTTTGTCGGAGACGTCGTCGAGAGTGACGTCGTCCATGATGATGTATTTGTCGAGTGTCGCCACCGTGCGTGCGCGAAGCGAGGCGTGCGAGAGCGTGACGAGCCGGTCGGCGAGCGCGTAGATTTCCAGTTCCGCTAGAATGCGGCCTTGCGGGTTCAGCAGCAGTGCGAGACGGCCGTCGCCTTCTTTCAGATTTTTCACGTCGTTCGAGACGATGGCGTTCAGGTAGCGCAGGCGGTCTGGGCCGCTCAGTTCGATGATCGCGTGCCAGTTCGTATCGAAAATCGCGAGAGACTGGCGCGCGGCGCGGTATTCGTCTTCGAAAGTCGAGAAAAGTTCGGGCAGAGTGCAGTCGTGGTATTCGGCGAAGGTGGCTTTTGCGGCGCGTTCGAGCTCGATGAGTGGCGTTTCCATTTCGATATTCATCTTACCAGACCTCCGCGCACGAAATTTGCGGGCCGCCCCGTTGCATGAAGGCGAGTGCGTGCGTAAAATCCTGTAAACATGCGCTACATTCCGCACATCGTGGTGCTCGCGCTAATCTTCGTGATGCCGGCGTGGGACTACTTTGAATCGGTCCGGCTGAAAACGAGCGCCGATCCGCGCAAGCGTGTGAAGTGGTACACGAAGCTGGTCGTGTTCAGCTGGCTGCTGACGTTTCTGGTGATTTGGGCGGCTGGCTTTCGCAATGTGATGACCATCGGAACGCGTGCGGCGTGGATGCCCGCGCGAGAAGGCGTGCGCGATCTCATCGTTGTACTGCTTGCTGCAGTGATACTGATCCAGGTGGCGGCGGTGCTGAAGCTGCGCACCCGGCCGGAGCTGCGCGAGAAAATAGCGAAGGCGATGCAGCCGCTTTATTTCATGCTGCCGGTCACGCGCGCGGAGCGCATATGGTTTTTCTTCGTTAGTCTGACAGCCGGCATCTGCGAAGAAGCGATCTATCGCGGATTTCTGATCAACTATCTGATGGGCGCGCCCACGAATCTGAATGTGACGCTTGCGACGGTGGTGTCGAGCTTGATTTTCGGCATGGCACATATCTATCAGGGCGTGCGGGGTGCGATCGGCAGCAGCATTCTGGGTCTTATCTTTGCGCTGCTGTTCGTCATGACGGGCAATCTCGCGCTGCCCATGTTGTTGCACGCGCTGATCGATGCGCGCGTCCTGCTGATGGTTTCCGAAGGCATGGATCTCGCCCCGCGTGCCGG